>JAFALP010000436.1 GCA_019234175.1 Actinomycetota bacterium
CTCGCCCGACTGCCACAGCGTGACGATGCGCCGCACCTCCTCCTTCGCCTCCGCCTGGCCGCGGACGTCGTCGAGGCGGACGCCCCACTCGGCGTCGCCGGGCTCGTAGCCGCGGATCTGCGAGATGCCCATCAGCATCAGCGGGCCCATGAAGATCATGAAGTTCGCGAAGAAGAGGAAGAACACGAGCACGAGCTGCAGCAGCAGCGTCCGGTTCCGCAGCAGATGGCCGATGGCGACGAACGTGTGGCCCAGGGTTCCGAACCACGTGCGGTGCGTCGGGTCGAAGCCGACCTGCCACAGCCAGATGAACGTGACGAGCAGGCCGAGGAAGATCGCCGTCCGGTACCAGAAGCGCCACGTCCACGCACGCCGGCGGTTGACGACGTCCTCCTCGCGGAGCCGGACCTCGTCGGTTCCGAAGAGGCTCGGCCAGGGGATGATCCGACGGACGATCAGGTCGACGAGGCCGCGGAACGCGATGATGGTCCCGAACGTGGCCGCGATCGACCAGGCGACGCTCAGGTGGTCGCTGTGCCGGAAGAAGAAGTACGCCGCCGGGCTGGTGAGGACGGCGACCGCAGTGGCGACGCGCGCCAGCCGGCGCAGCGACGACGCGAGCGCCACGGACTCTTCGGATGAGCGGAGGGTGGTGGCTACGTCCGCAGTCGCCATGGATCTGCCAGTGTAGACGTCAAATTCCTCCCAGAGTTACGGCCGGATGAGCGACTTAGATTTCTCTCAGGAAGACCGGGACCGGGCGTCTCGGTACCACCGGCCTCTCTATGCCGCGACCGTTGTCCGGTTACTCATCGTCGGAGGCGTCGCCGCCATCTTCACGGCCGTCCCGCTCCACGCCGGGGCGCCCGTCTGGGCGCTTGCGGTGACCGCCGCGGCGGGGGTGGCGACGCTCCCGCTCGACCTCTGGCGCGGCCTCCTCCGCGAGCGCCGCTTCGGGCTCTCCACCCAGACGGTGCGCGGCTGGCTCGCCGACCGGACGAAAGGGGAGGCGGTCGAGCTCGCGCTCGCGGCCGGCGTGTGGACGGTTGCGGTCGCGCTCGGCCGCGCGCTGCCGCGCTGGTGGCCGGTGCCGGCCGCCGCCGGTCTCGCGCTGCTCGTGCTCGTCCTCGCCTTCATCGCGCCGGTCGTGCTCGACCCACTCTTCAACCGCTTCCAGCCGCTCGCCGACGAACGGCTCGCGGACGAACTGCGCGGGATCGCCGATCGCGCCGGCGTCCCCGTGGGCGACGTCCTCGTCGCCGACGCGAGCCGGCGCACGACGCGCACGAACGCCTACGTGTCCGGCCTCGGCCCGACGCGGCGCGTCGTCCTCTGGGACACGCTCCTCGCCGATGCGTCGGAGCCGGAGCTGCGCCTCGTCGTCGCGCACGAGCTCGGGCACCGGCGCGCGCGGCACGTGCTGAAGGGAACCGCGCTCGGCATGGCGGGCGCCGTCGGGTTCGTCGTCGTCCTCTGGGCTGTGCTGGGCGCGCTTCAGCCGGACGACTTCCCACGCGCGATGCTCCTCTTCCTCGGCTACGGCCTCGCCGCCGCGCCGCTCCTGTCATGGGTCTCGCGCCGCTGGGAGCGGGAGGCGGACCGCGCCTCCCTCGAGCTGACCGGCGACCGCGAGGCCTTCGTCGGCGCGCACCTCGACCTCGCGCGGAAGAATCTCAGCGACCTGACTCCGCCGCGCCTCGCATACGTGTTCCTCTTCTCCCATCCGACCGCACCCGAACGGATCGCACATGCACGCTCACGGTGACCGCGGCCGCGGCGCGCTCACCGCCGCGCTCGTCCTCGTCCTCGGGCTCATGGCCGGCGAGATCGCCGCGGGCATCGTCGCGCACTCGCTCGCGCTCCTCGCCGACGCCGGCCACCTCCTCACCGACGCGGCCGCGCTCGGCGCGGCGATCGTCGCCGCCGCACTCGCCGCGCGCCCCGCGAAGGGCGCGCTCACCTTCGGGCTCGGCCGCGCGGAGATCCTCGCCGCGCAGGGCAACGGGATCACGCTCCTCGTCGTCGCCGTGTGGGTCGTGTACGCCGCCGTGCGCCGACTCATCGCGCCGACGACCGTGCACGGCGGCATCGTCCTCGCCGTCGCGCTCGCCGGCGTCGCCGTCAACCTCGTCGCGACGGCCGTTCTCTCGCGCGCCGACCGGTCGAGCTTGAACGTGCGCGGCGCGTTCCTGCACGTCGCCACCGATCTCGCCGCGTTCGCAGCGACTGCCGCCGCCGGTGCGCTCGTGCTTGCGACCGGGTGGGACCGCTTCGACCCGATCGCGAGCCTTCTCGTCGCCGCGCTCATGGTGCGCTCGAGCTGGTCGCTGCTCCGCGACTCCGGTCGCATCTTCCTCGAGGCGGCGCCGGCGGACATCGACCCCGGCGCCGTCGCAGCGGCGCTCGCCGCCGACGCGGACGTGGTCGAGGTGCACGACCTGCACGTGTGGACGGTGACGAGCGGCTTTCCTGCGCTCGCCGCGCACGTCCTCGTCTCGCCGGAGACCGACTGCCACGCGGCGCGGCGCCGCCTGCAGCAGCTGCTCGCGGACCAGTTCGGCCTGCGGCACACGACGCTGCAGGTCGACCACGTGGCGCGTCGGTCGCAGCCGGTTAGCATCGGACGCCGTGGACCTGAACGGTAAGACCGCGATCGTCACCGGCGCCTCGTCCGGCTTCGGTCACGAGACGGCGCGGCGCCTCGCCGAGGCGGGCGTGCGCGTCGCCGGCGGCGCACGCCGCGTCGACCGGCTCGAGACGCCGATCGCGCTCGAGCTCGACGTGCGCGACCGCGAGAGCTCGGAGCGGTTCGCGGCCGCCGCGATCGAGGCGCTCGGCGGCGGCGTCGACATCCTCGTGAACAATGCCGGGCTCGCGCTCGGCCGTGCGCCGTTCGACGAGTCGAGCGAGGAGGACGAGCGCGCAGTCTTCGACACCGACATCAGCGGGCTCGTGCGTATGACGCGGC
This sequence comes from Actinomycetota bacterium, assembly GCA_019234175.1. Lineage (GTDB taxonomy): Bacteria > Actinomycetota > Thermoleophilia > Gaiellales > Gaiellaceae > Palsa-739. The sequence continues at coordinate 2,969 of JAFALP010000436.1, forward strand.
TCGTGCTGCCGCACATCCGCGACGAGGGCCACATCGTCAACCTCGGCTCCATCGCGGGACGCCAGGCATACGAGGGCGCCGCCACCTACGTCGCCGCGAAGTTCGCCGTGCGCGGGTTCACGTACGCGCTACGCGAGGACCTGCTCGGGCGCCCGATCCGCATCACCACCG
>JAFALP010000062.1 GCA_019234175.1 Actinomycetota bacterium
GCGTCGCCTTCGGCGTGAGGATCCCGCTCGCCGCAGGAGCCGGCATCCTCGCCGGGCTCGCCGGCGTCGGGCTGCTCGCCGGCGCGAAAGGCGGCGCCGACCCGATCTGGGCGCTCGTCCTCCTCGGCGGGGCGTTCGTGTGGGCTGCAGGCTCGGCCTACTCGCGCGTCGCGCCGCTCCCGAAGAGCCCGATCCTGAGCGCGGGCATGCAGATGCTCGCCGCCGGAGTCGTGCTCGCAGTCCTCTCCGGCGCCACCGGCGAGTTCGGCCGCGTGCACCCGGCCGCGTTCTCGCTCGCCTCCGTGGGCGCGTTCGCCTACCTCGTCGTCTTCGGATCCGTGCTCGCGTACACCGCGTACGGCTGGCTTCTGCGCCATGCGCCGACGCCGCTGCTGTCCACGTACGCGTACGTGAACCCCGCCGTCGCCGTCCTGCTCGGCTGGGCCTTCGTCGGCGAGCACATCGGCGGGCGCGAGCTCGTCGCCGGCCTCGTCGTCGTCTCGTCGGTCGCGCTCATCCTGCTCGCCCGCAAGCCGGCGCCGGCCAAGGTCGTGGAGCTGCCGAAGCGCACGCCTGCGCCCGAGCGAGTCGCCGCGTAGCGCTACCGTAGAAGCGTGACGACGTTCAACCTGCGCCAGCTGCGGCTGCGCAGCGGGGAGCAGTTCCAGGACACGGTCGAGGTCGAGATCGAGCCGCTCGTCCTCGGCGGGCAGGAGTACGCGGCAGTGCCCCCGACCATCCCCGCCGAGCTGACGGTGTCGAGGGCGAGCTCGGGGACGATCTTCGACCTCGCGTTCCGCGTCCGCCTCGAGGGGCCCTGCTTCCGCTGCCTGACCGATACGGCTCTCGAGCTCTCCATCCGCGCGCGCGAGTACCAGGCGACGTCGCCGGGCGAGGACGACGACCTGCGCTCGCCGTACGTGCACGACGACGTCCTGGAGCTGTCCGCATGGGCGCACGACGCGCTCGCGCTCGAGCTGCCGGACAAGATCCTCCACGACCCCGACTGCGCCGGCCTCTGCCCGGTGTGCGGCAAGGACCTGAACGTCGAGCCGCACGCCCACGACGAGGTCCGCAGCGACCCGCGCTGGGCGGCGCTCGAGTCGCTGCGCGACTCGACTACCGGTTGACCGACGACATGTCGGCGTAGCGGCTGCCCGCCGCCTCGCCGAGATCGTCGAGCGCGGCGAGGTCGGAAGCCGTCAGCTCCACGTCGGCCGCCGCCGCGTTCTGCTCGAGATACGTGCGCCGCTTGGTTCCCGGGATGGGGACGACCTCGCCGCCTCGCGAGAGCACCCAGGCGAGCGCGATCTGCGCGGGCGTGACGCCCTTCGCCGTCGCGATCTCCTGCACGCGTGCGGCGAGAGCGCGGTTGTGCTCCATGTTCTCGCCGGTGAAGCGCGGGTTGGTCTTGCGGAAGTCGTCGTCGGCGAGCTCGTCGGTGGAGGTGAACCGTCCGGCAAGGAAGCCGCGGCCGAGCGGGCTGTAGGCCACGAGGCCGATCCCGAGCTCGCGCAGCGCCGGAAGGATCTCGGGCTCGATCTCGCGCGTCCAGAGGGAGTACTCCGACTGCAGCGCGCTGATCGGATGCACAGCGTGGGCGCGACGGATCGTCTCCGCCGACGCCTCGGACAGGCCGAGGTGGCGAACCTTCCCCTCCGCGACGAGCTCGGCCATCGCGCCGACCGTCTCCTCGATCGGTGTCAGCGGGTCGACCCGATGCTGGTAGTACAGGTCCACGTGGTCGGTGCCGAGCCGCCGGAGCGATCCCTCGATGGCGCGGCGGACGTACTCCGGCCGCCCGTCCGGGTGGCGGTCGCTGAACACGCCCACGAACTTCGTCGCGAGCACGACCTCGTCTCGGCGCCCCTCGATCGCCCGGCCGACGAGCTCCTCGTTCGCGCCGCTGCCGTACAGCTCCGCGGTGTCGAGGAACGTCACGCCCAGCTCGATGGCGCGGTGGATGGTGGCGATCGACTCCGCCTCGCTCCCGTCGTCGCCGTAGTAGGCCGACATCCCCATGCACCCGAGGCCGATCTCGGAGACCTCGAGGCCCTGTCCCAGCATCCGAGTGTCCATACCGGGACGCTAGCTCCCCATGGCTATACTGCGCGGCGCTCATGGCCGTCCCGAAGCGGAAAACCTCCAAGTCGCGCCGCGACAAGCGCCGCGCGACGCACGCGATCTCTGCGCCGCGCGTGAACGTCTGCCCGAACTGCGGGCAGCCGAAGCGGCCGCATCACGCGTGCGCGAACTGCGGGACGTACAAGGGCCGCGAGGTCGAGCCGCTCCGTATCGACGCTCCGTAGGCGCATGCCTCGCATCGCGGTGGACGCGATGGGTGGTGACCGCGGACCGGCGGAAGTCGTCGCGGGCGCGCTCGAGGCTTCCTCGGACGGGCTGACGCCGATCCTGTACGGCTCGCCCGGGATCGACACCGGCGGGCTCGAGCTCCGTCCCACGGACGGGGTCATCGAGATGGACGACAAGCCGGCCGAGGCCGTGCGCGCCAAGCCGAACAGCTCGCTCGTCGCCGCAGTGCGCGCCGTCACCGAAGGCGACGCGGACGCGGTTGTGTCGGCCGGCAACACGGGCGCCATGCTTGCCGCCGGATTGCTCGAGCTGCGCCGTCTCCCCGGCGTCATGCGTCCCGCGATCGCCGTTCCCATTCCCGCGCGCCGCGGGCCCACGGTCCTGATCGACGCCGGCGCGAACGCGGACGCGCGGCCGGAGCACCTGCTCCAGTTCGCGACGATGGGCGCCGTCTTCGCCGAGGAGCTGCTCGGCATCGAGCGGCCGGAGGTGCGGCTCCTCTCCATCGGCGAGGAGCCGGAGAAGGGGAACCAGCTGACCATCGAGGCGCATGCGCTCCTCGCGGAGAGCGATCTGAACTTCGGCGGCAACACCGAGGGCCGGGACATCCTCGCCGGGGCCGCGGATGTCGTCGTCACCGACGGCTTCACCGGCAACGTCACGTTGAAGCTCCTCGAGGGGACGATCACGACGCTGCTGGACGCGTTCCGCGCGGAGATCGCCGCGAACACGCGCGGCACCGTCGGCGGCCTGCTCATCCGTCCGGCTGCGAGAAGGTTGCGCAAGCGCCTCGATCCCGACACCTACGGCGGCGCGTACCTGCTCGGCCTGCGCGGGCTCGCGGTGATCGCGCACGGCAACTCGTCGCACGTCGCCATCGCGAACGCGATCCGCCTCGCCGGCCGCGGCGTCGAGAACGACGTTGTCGGACGGCTTGGCTCCAGGCTTGCGCGGCCGGTCGAGGCTGTATGATCGGCGCGCTTTTACCCACCAGAAACCAAAAGACGAGGTGACATGGCAGCGTCGCGCGAGGAAGTGTCCGAGCGGGTCAAGGAAGTCCTGACCGACCAGCTCCAGATTCCCGAGGAGAACATCAGCGAAGAGGCGTCGTTCCAGGAGGATCTCGGCGCGGACTCGCTCGACCTCGTCGAGCTGATCATGGAGCTCGAGGACAACTTCGGGATCAAGATCTCGGACGAGGACGCGCAGAAGATCACGACGGTCGGCCAGGCAGTCGAGTACGTCAGCAGCCACCAGTAGCGCGCTCGCCGAGCTGATCGCGCGCCTCCCGCCCGAGCGGAGCGCTCCCGTGTTCACCCATCCGAGCTGGGCGGCCGTTCGCGGGGAGTCGTACGAGCGGCTCGAGTTCCTCGGGGACAGCGTGCTCGAGCTGGCGATCGCGCACGAGCTCTATCGCCGCTACCCGGAGTTCTCCGAGGGGCGGCTGGCGAAGGTGCGCTCGCACGTGGTCTCGCGGGCGAGCTGCGCCGTCGTGTCGCGCGAGCTCGCACTCGACGAGCGTCTGATCGCCGACGCGACCGGGCCGCGCGAGG
>JAFALP010000063.1 GCA_019234175.1 Actinomycetota bacterium
GTCAGCACCTCGGACTCATCGACGTAATCGATGCCCAGCGCCTGGAGCACCTGCGCTTCGACGAAATGGCCGATGCGAGCCTTGGCCATCACGGGGATCGTGACCGCGGCCATGATCTCCTTGATCAGCGTGACGTCGCTCATGCGAGCGACGCCACCGTCGCGACGGATGTCCGCCGGGACGCGCTCGAGCGCCATGACCGCAACCGCCCCCGACGCCTCGGCGACCCTCGCCTGGTCGGCGTCGACGACGTCCATGATCACCCCGCCCTTCAGCATCTCGGCGAGGCCGCTCTTCACGCGCATCGTCCCGTATTCGGCCACGAAAAAGAGTCTAGCTAGCCGGCGAGGCAGGCCTGGACGTCGCTGAGCTCCTGCTGGCTCGGCGAGACCGTCCACACGAGCACGGCGTTGCGCTGCGCGGACATGATGTCGCCGATGTGCGGGCGCAGGCTCGGCGGCGCAGCGCGCTTGTACTCCTTCTCGATCCCCGGCACCGAGGTCGGGTCGGCGGCGAACGCGATCGTGATCACGTTCCCCTGCGGCGAGCGCCCCTGGAGGCCGCCGTTGGCGGCGAAGGCGGCGATGAAGCCGACCTTCTTCGCGTCGGTGGTCACGCCGGTGAAGCCCTTCTTCACCAGGCACGCCTTCGTCCCCGCCGCGGTGTAGGCCTTCGGCGTGCTGCTGCCGCAGGCGGCGAGGACCAGCACGAGGCCGAGGGCGGCGAGCAGGGGGAGTCGACGCATCGGAGCGAGTGTAGGGTGCGGCGACGATGGAGCGGCGGTGAAGGGGCTCGCGGGCAAGCGGGTCGTCGTCACGGGCGGGTCGAGCGGGATCGGCGAGGCCACCTGCCGCCGGTTCCGCGAGGAGGGCGCCGAGGTCGTGTCCATCGCCCTGGACGGCGAGATCGTCTGCGACGTCGCCGACCCGGAGCAGGTGGCGGCCGCGTTCGACCAGGTCGGCGAGCTCGACGTGCTCGTCGCGAACGCCGGGATCTCCATGCGCCGGCCCTTCCTCGAGATCGGCGAGGACGACTGGCAACGTGTCCTCGACGTGAACCTCGGCGGCGTCTTCCGCTGCGCGCAGCAGGCCGCGCGCCGGATGGACGAGGGCGTCATCCTCATGACCGCGTCGACGAACGGCCTTTCCGGCCACGAGCTGTACGCGGACTACAACGCGTCGAAGGCGGGCGTCATCCTGCTCGCGCGCACGATGGCGCGCGAGCTCGCGCCGCGTATCCGCGTGAACGCCGTCTGCCCCGGCTACGTGCTGACGCCGATGCAGCGCGCCGAGTACACCGAGGAGATGCTCGCCGCCGTGAACGCGACGATCCCCCTGCAGCGCCACGCGGCCCCGGAGGAGATCGCCGCGCTCTTCGCGTTCCTCGCGAGCGACGACGCCGGCTACATCACCGGCGCCGTCCTCACGATCGACGGGGGAGAAACGGCCTAGGCGGTCGTCTTCAGGCCGACGGGGCAGGACACGCCGGTCCCGCCCAGCCCGCAGTAGCCGTTCGGGTTCTTCGCCAGGTACTGCTGGTGGTACGGCTCGGCGTAGTAGAACGGGCCGGCCTCGGCGATCTCGGTCGAGATCTCGCCGTAGCCGTTCTTGGAGAGCTCCGCCTGGAACGCGGCGCGAGAGGCCTCCGCGGCCTCGCGCTGGGCCTCCGTCGTCCAGTAGACCGCGGAGCGGTACTGGGTGCCGACGTCGTTGCCCTGGCGCATGCCCTGCGTCGGGTCGTGGTTCTCCCAGAAGAGCTTGAGGATCTCCTCGTAGCTCGTCTGCTTCGGGTCGAAGACGACGAGCACGGCCTCGGTGTGGCCGGTCTGCCCGGAGCAGACCTCCTGGTAGGTCGGGTTGGGCGTGAATCCGCCCGCGTAGCCGACCGCGGTCGTGTACACGCCGGGCGCGCGCCAGAACACGCGCTCGGCGCCCCAGAAGCACCCCATGCCGACGACCGCCTGCTCGAGACCCTCCGGAAACGGCGGGGTGAGCGGGGTTCCGAGCACCTCGTGCCGGTCCGGCACGACCATGGGCTCGCTGCGGCCGGGCAGGGCGTCCTCCCGGGTGACCATCTGTGTGGGCTTCGTGAACAAGAACATGCTCACAAGGGTACGAATTTACCTCGATCGACGTTCTGAACGTTTCCTGACGGGTACGGACGAGGCGCCAGCCCACGAAGGGGGTCCCTGTGAGGAAGCGCTATTTCCGCGTCGCAGTCGCGGCGCTGATCATCGGCGGGCTCGCAGCCGCGAGCGCCGCCGCGAAGACGACCAGGACGACGAAATCGACCTCGTCGAATCTCCTCGTCGGCATCAACGACGAGGCGTTCACGCTGTACGGCGACCCGGCCTCGGCGTTCGAGACCCTGCAGTCGCTGCACGCCCAGGTCATCCGCGTGAACCTGTACTGGGGTGGAAACACATGGGCGGTCGCCAACAAGAAGCCGGCGAACGCGGCCAACCCGGGCGACCCGGCCTACAACTGGTCGCTCTACGACCGGCTCGACCGGTATGCGGCCAACGCGGGCATCAAGGTGCTGCTGTCCATCGTCGGCACGCCGTCGTGGGCGAACGGCGGCGCCGGCAGGACGCACGCGCCGACGAGCTTCGCCACCCTGGAGGCGTTCGCGAAGGCGGCGGCGATGCGATACAGCGGGACGTACGTCCCGCCGCCTGCCCAGGCGGACACGACGCTCGCTCCTGCCACCTCCCCGCTCCCCGCGATCAAGCTGTGGACCGCCTGGAACGAGCCGAACAACCCGGTCTTCCTGCTGCCGCAGTACAAGAAGGTGCACGGGAAGAACATCGTGTGGAGCGCGTACGAGTACGCGCGGATCTGCAACGCGATCTATGCGGGCATCCACACGCAGTCGGGCGAGAAGGTGGCGTGCGGCGTCACCGACCCGAAGGGCAACGACGTCGCGAGCAGCAGCCGGTCGTCCGTCGACCCGCTGTCGTTCCTCATCGCCGCGCACGAGTACGGGATGAAGACGTTCGACGCCTATGCGCACAACCCGTATGCGTCAGCCGGCGCCGAGTCGCCGACGTTCGTGCCGAAGGGCAAGGACGCGCGGCGGACGCAGCTCGGCAACATCTCGCAGCTGCTCGCGCTCATCTCCAAGTACTACGGGCCGAAGCACCTGTGGATCACCGAGTACGGCTACCAGACCAACCCGCCCGACACGACCATCATGGGCGTGAGCTGGGCGAAGCAGGCCGCGTACCTGAAGCAGGCCTACGCCATGGCGAGGAAGAACCCGCGCATCGACATGATGCTGTGGTTCCTCGTCCGCGACCAGCCGCAGATCACCGGCTGGCAGTCGGGGCTCGAGACGGTGAACGACGTGCACAAGCCCGCCTGGAACGCGTTCGCCAGCATCGCGGCGAGCACGTAACCGAACGAGTGCCGTGCGTCCGCCGACGGGCGCACGGCATTCCTCGATGGGCCCGCCTGGATTCGAACCAGGGACCAAGGGATTATGAGTCCCCTGCTCTGACCAGCTGAGCTACGGGCCCTCGGCCGAATGTTGCACAATAGGGCCGACATGAAGGTCTTCCAGCACGAGCGCCAGCTCCGCACCGCCGGCGGCCTGACGGTCACCGACATCACCGAGGAGGTGCAGGCCGCCGTCCGCGAGAGCGGGATCAGCGACGGGATCGCCTGCGTCTATTCGCCGCACACGACGTGCTGCGTCCGCGTGAACGAGCTCGAGGAGGGATTCCTCGAGGACTTCACCGGGCTCTTGAAGCGGCTCGTGCCTCGCGAGACCTACTACGCGCACGACGACTGGGATCGTCGCACCGAGAACATCTGCCCCGAGGACATGGAGGTCGGCAACGGCCACTCGCACTGCATGGCGATGCTGCTCGGCACCGCCGGCGAATCCGTCCCGGTGCGTGACGGCGAGCTCCAGCTCGGGACGTGGCAGCGGGTGCTCTTCATCGAGCTGGACCGCGAGCGCGACCGGCGCTGGCTCGTCCAGGTCGTCGGTAGCTGACTTTTCGGTCGTCGGCACCGCCGGACACGACCGGTGCCAGGCACGGATCACGAACGCGTTACGGGATGGTCGCGCGGATCAGCGTCATAGCACCTTCGGACTGAGGCGTCGCCGTCGATCGGTGTCACGACTTGCCGACGGTTCCTTCGCGGGCCCGCAACGGTGCCTGGCACCGGTCGCCCCCGCCAGCCCTACTCCGGCGTGACGTACGCGGCGGTGAGGCCGCCGTCGACGAGGAACGTCGACGCGTTCACGTAGCTCGACTCGTCGCTCGCGAGGAACAGCGCCGCGTTGACGATCTCGCGCGGCTTCGCCATCCGCCCCATCGGCACGTGCACGAGCCGCCGCTCGGCCGCGCCCGGCGTCTCGCTCCAGATGCGGAGCAGGAGCGGCGTCTCCACCGGCCCCGGGCACAGCGCGTTCACGCGCACGCCGTGCCGCGCGAACTGCACGCCCAGCTCCTTGCTCATCGCCAGCACCGCGCCCTTCGACGCCGTATAGGAGATCTGCGACGTCGCCGCGCCGACGATGGCGACGAACGACGCCACGTTGATCACCGAGCCTCCGCCCCGCTCCAGCAGGTACGGGATGCCGTGCTTGCAGCACAGGTAGACGCCGCGCGTGTTCACCGCCTGGACGCGCTCCCACGCGTCGAGGTCGGTGTCGAGGATGGAGCCGTCGTCGGCGGGCGAGATGCCCGCGTTGTTGTAGAGGACGTCGATGCCGCCGAAGCGCTCGGCGGCGGCGAGGAACATGCGCTGCACCGACTCCTCGTCGGCGACGTCGACCTGCACGCCGAGGCCGCCGACCGCGTCGGCGACGCGCGCCGCCGCGTCCGCGTCGACGTCGCCGACGCAGACCTGCGCGCCCTCCTGCGTGAACAGCTCGGCCGCGTCGGCGCCCATGCCGCCGCCGGCGCCGGTGATCACGCACACCTTTCCGTCGAGCCGCCCCATCAGTCGGTGGAGTAGAACACGTTCTTGATCTCGCTGTACCCCTCGAGCGCGTGCATGCCGAGCTCCCGGCCGAAGCCGCTCTGCTTGAAGCCGCCGAAGGGTGTGGACACGCGCACCGACGAGTTCGAGTTGATCGACAGGACGCCGGTCTCGATCTCGCGCGCGACGCGCAGTGCACGGGCGCCGTCGCGCGTCCAGATGGAGCCCGAGAGCCCGTAGTCGGAGTCGTTGGCGATGCGGACCGCCTCCGCCTCGTCCGCGAACGGGATGAGCGCCGCCACCGGGCCGAAGACCTCCTCGCGCGCGATGCGGTCGTCGGGCCCCGCCTCCACGAGCGTGGCCGGGAACCAGTAACCCTTGCCACCGGGGACGTCGCCGCGGAAGAGCGTGTCGCCCTCGACGAAGCTCGACACCGTCTCGCGGTGCGCAGCGGAGATGAGCGGCCCCATCTCGGTGGCGTCGTCCTCGGGATCGCCGACGCGCACGCCGCGCGTCGCCGCCACGAGCAACTCGGCGAATCGGTCGTACGCGGGGCGCTCGACGAGGATGCGCGAGCGCGCGCAGCAGTCCTGGCCGGCGTTGTCGAACACGGCGTACGGCGCCGCCGCCGCCGCCCTCTCCAGATCGGCGTCCGCGAAGACGACGTTTGCCGACTTGCCCCCGAGCTCGAGTGTGACGCGCTTGATCGTCCCGGCCGCGCCGCGCATCACCTGCTGCCCCACCTCGGTCGAGCCGGTGAAGCCGATCTTCGCCACGTCGGGATGTTCGATCAGCCGCTGCCCGACGACGGAGCCCTTGCCGGGGACGACGTTCACGACGCCCTCGGGGATCCCGGCCTCGAGCGCGAGCTCGGCGAGGCGCAGGACCGACATCGGCGTCAGCTCCGCCGGCTTCAGCACGACGGTGTTGCCGCACGCGAGCGCGGGGCCGAGCTTCCACGAGGCGATGTTGAGCGGGAAGTTCCACGGCACGATCAGCCCGACGACGCCGAGCGGCTCGCGGAACGTCATATCGACGCCCCCCGCCACGGGGATCGTCTCGCCGTGGAACTTGTCGACGGCGCCTGCGTAGAAGTGGAAGACCTGCGCGACCATGCCGACCTCGCCGCGCGCGCCCGCGATCGGCTTGCCCGCGTTGCGCGACTCGATCCGCGACAGCTCTTCGTGGTGCTCCTCGACGAGCGTCGCCAGGCGCCGCAGCAGCCGCGCGCGATCGGCGGGCGCCACCGCGCGCCACGCGGGGAACGCCGCCTTCGCGCGCGCCACGGCTGCGTCCGTCTCCTCGACGCTCGCCGCCGGCACCTCGGCGATCGTCTCCTCCGTCGCCGGGTTGAGGATCGCCGTCATTTCTCGTCCCGGTACCGCGCCGCCTCGGCGACGAGGCTCTCGAACAGGCGCGCGTCCTGACCCGCCTCGGGATGCCAGAGCACGCCGACGGTGAAGCGGCGGTCCGGCGCCTCCACCGCCTCGAGCAGCCCGTCGTCGGCGCGCGCCGACTCGACG
>JAFALP010000094.1 GCA_019234175.1 Actinomycetota bacterium
AACGGCAAGGCCGAGCGCTTCATCCGCACCCTCATCAACGGCTGGGCCTACGGCGCCATCTACGCCTCAAGCAACGAACGCACCGCCGCCCTTGACGGCTGGCTCTGGCACTACAACCATCGACGCCGACACTCAGCACTCGGCCACTAACCCCCGGTCAGCCGAACCAACCTGCTTGGGTCCTACAGCTAGCGCTCGCCGTCGAGCAGCTCGCGGATCTTCTGCGCGAGGTGCTCGATCCCGAACGGCTTCTGCAGGAACGCCGCCTCCGGGCCGATGAGCCCGCGCGCGATGATCCTGTCGTCCGTGTAGCCGGACATGTAGAGCACCTTCAGGCCGTCGCGGCCGCGCAGGAGCGCCTCGGCGAGCTCGCGCCCGTTCATCGTCGGCATGACGACGTCGGTGATGAGCAGATCGAGGTCCGGCTCCCGGCTCGCGAGCTCGAGCGCCTCGGTCGGATGGCCGGCGGCGACCACGTGGTAGCCGAGGTCGTCGAGCAGCCGCTCGAGCGGGGCGCGGACGGCGTCGTTGTCCTCGACGAGGAGGATGCGTTCCGTCCCGCCCGGCCGCCCTTCCGGCTCCTCGACGGCGAGGACCGCCGCGGCCGGGCCGGCGGACGTGCTCGGGAGGTACACCTTGAACGTCGTCCCGATCCCGGGCTCGCTGTACGCGGTGATGCGGCCTCCGGACTGCTCGACGATGCCGAGCACGGTCGAAAGGCCGAGGCCGGTGCCGTGGCCCTGCTCCTTCGTCGTGAAGAACGGCTCGAAGGCGTGGCCGAGGGTCTCCGCGTCCATCCCGACGCCGGTGTCGCCGACGGCCAGGAGCACGTGCGGCCCGTTCAGCCTGCCCGTGCTCGTGAGCGCGTCCTCGAGCATGACGTTCTCGGTGCGGATCGTGAGCAGGCCGGGGCTGCCGACCATCGCGTCGCGCGCGTTGACCGCGAGGTTCACGAGCACCTGCGTGAGCTGGCCGGCATCCATCGTCACCGCGGTGATGTCCGGGTCGAGGCTGAGACGGATCTCAATGTCGTCGCCGAGCAGCCGTCCGAGCAGCGGCGCCTGTTCCGAGATGATCCCGTTGAGATCGAGCGAGGCGGGCGCGAGCACCTGACGCCTCCCGAAGGCGAGCAGCTGCTGGGTGAGCTTCGCCGCACGCTCGGACGCGTGCTGGATGCCGTCGATGCTCATGAGGATGCGGTCGTCCGCGTCGCGCGGAAGCGCCGCCTCGACGATGTCGCTGTAGCTGCGGATGGCGGTGAGGATGTTGTTGAAGTCGTGCGCGACGCCGCCGGCGAGCTGGCCGATCGCCTCGATCCGCTGCGACTGGCGCAGCTGTTCCTCGAGCGCCTTGCGCTCTGTCACGTCCGCGGCCACACCGATCACGACCGACGGGGGCCCGTTGGCGTTCGGAAGCGAGAACGCGGTCAGATGGATGGAGACGGTGCTGCCGTCCGCGTGCCGGCACCGCGTCTCGATCTCGTAGCTGGCGCGCTCGCCCGACATGAGCTCGCGCTGGAGCTCGACCTGCAGCGCCGCGTCCTCGGGATGGGTGAAGTCGACGAAGCGCATGCGCAGGAGCTCGCCGCGCGTGTAGCCCAGCATGTCGGCGAGCGCGGCGTTCGCCTCGATGATGCGGCCCTCGCCGTCGACGACGTTCATGCCGTACGGGCTCGTCTCGAAGAGCGTGCGGAAGCGTTCCTCGCTCGCCCGCAGCGCCTGTTCGGCGCGGCGGCGCGAGGTGATGTCCGTGACCTGCGCGACGAAGACGACCGGCGTGCCGTCCCGCGCGCGGACCGGCGACACCGAGCGCTGGACCCAGACGGTCCGGCCGTCCTTGCGGACGAAGCGCTTCTCGCCGGTCGTGTTGCGGCCGTATGCGAGGGCGGCCCTCGCCTCGTCGCGGTCGTCGGGATGCGTGATCGTGACGATGTCGAGCCGGCACAGCTCGGCACGCGTGTACCCGAGGAGCGCGCAGAGCGCCTCATTCGCGTGGCGGATGCCGCCGTCCCGTCCCGCGATCACGAGGCCGGTGGCTGCATCCTCGAAAGCTGCGCGGAACAGCTCCTCGCTCTCGCGGAGCGCCTCCTCGACCTCGTGGCGGGCGGTGATGTCGAGCAGGAAGCCGCGCGTCCGCACCAGGTTCCCCTCGGCGTCGCAGATCGGGATGGACATGTCGTGCACCCACACGATGCGGCCGTCGGCGGCGCGCAGGCGGTAGTCGTGCCGGAACGGCTCGCCCCGCTGGGCGCGCTCGTCCGCCTCGCGCACGACCGCCTCGCGGTCGTCCGGATGGATGAGCTCCTCCCACAGGCCGGTGCCGAGCCACGCCTCCGGCGGAAAGCCGAGCATGTCGGCGATCTGCGGGCTGACGAAGTCGGTGACGAGCGTCTCGCCGTTCCACCGCTCCTCGTACGTGACGAGCGGCAGGTTCTCGACCAGCTCGCGATGGCGGCGGTCGGCGTCGCGGATCGCCTGCTCCGCGGCGTGGCGCTCGCGGACGTCCCGGCAGATCGCCTGCACGCCGACGGGGACGCCGTGCTCGCGGATGATCCAGCTCGAGACCTCGACGGGGACGCGCGTCCCGTTGGCGGCGACGAACTCGATGTCGTACCTCGTTCGGTCGGAGCTGCCGTCGAGCTTCCTGACGAGCGCGTCCTGCAGGAGATGGTGGTACTCGGGGGCAACGAGCTCGGCGAGCGGCCGGCCGAGCAGGTCGTCGCGCGACGCGCCCAGTACGCGCTCGAAGGCCGCGTTCACGCTCGTGAGGCGATCGTCGAGGTCGACCGTCGAGATGAGGTCGCTCGCGTTCTCGACGATCGCGCGATAGTGCTCCTCGCTGTCGGTCATCGGCCGGATCTGCTGCATGGTCAGGAAGAGCATCGTCCACGGCGCCGATCCGGCATAGCCGGGAACGCGCGGAATCTGCATCCTGAAAACGGAGGATCGGATCCCCCCTCAGGGGGACTGCCGCGTCATGGCCCCGGGAGGAATCGAACCTCCGCGCGCAGCTTCGAAGGCTGCCGCTCTATCCGCTGAGCTACGGGGCCCCGGGAAAAGACTACGCCGTGACGGCTGCGCCGTACTTGCGCTTCAGATACGCGAGATACGGCTTCGCGTCGATGCCGGTGCCGACGATTCGCTGCAGCGTCTCCTGCGGCGTGTACTTCCGGCCGAGTGCGTGGACGTGGTCGCCGAGCCACTCGCGCAGCGCCGCGAAGTCGCCGCGCTCGATGCGGTCCTCGAGGTCGGGGATGTCCTCCATCGCCTTCTCCCAGATCTGCACCGAGATGACAGTGCCGAGCAGGTACGTGGAGAAGTAGCCGATGAGCCCCGACGCCCAGTGCGTGTCCTGCAGCACGCCGTTCGCGTCGTCGGGCACCTCGACGCCGAGGTAGGCATGCATCTTCTCGTTCCAGCGCTGCGGGAGATCGCGGAGCTCGACGCGCCCGTTGACGATGTCCTGCTCGAGCTCGAAGCGGAGGATGACGTGCATGCCGTACGTCACCTCGTCCGCGCGGATGCGGATGAGCGACGGCTGCACGCGGTTGACCGCGGCGTAGAAGCGGTCGAGCTCGACACCCCGGAGCTGTTCGGGGAACACCTCCTGCAGCCGCGGGTAGAAGAACCGCCAGAACGGCATGCTGCGGCCGACGAGGTTCTCCCACATCCGGCTCTGCGACTCGTGCAGGCCGAGCGAGCA
>JAFALP010000127.1 GCA_019234175.1 Actinomycetota bacterium
GGCGTCGTCCACGGGGCGAGCCGCGGCGTCGACGGCCGCACGCTCGCCGAGGTCGGCGAGCAGGTCTCCGAGACGCCCGGTCAGGACGTCGTCCGCTCCTGGCGCGAGCCGCTCAAGCCGACGGGCGGCCTCGCCATCCTGCGCGGCAACCTCGCTCCCGACGGCTGCGTCGTGAAGCTCGCCGGCCACGAGCGGCTGAGCCACCGAGGCCCCGCGCGCGTGTTCGACTCCGAGGAGGCCTGCTTCGCCGCGGTGAAGGCGAAGTCGATCAAGCCCGGCGACGTCGTCGTCATCCGCTACGAGGGGCCGGCGGGCGGCCCCGGCATGCGGGAGATGCTGCACGTCACCGCCGCGCTCGTCGGCGAGGGCCTCGGCGAGGACATCGCGCTCATCACCGACGGCCGCTTCTCCGGCGCGACGCACGGCCTCATGGTCGGACACGTCGCGCCCGAGGCGGCGCGCGGCGGCCCGATCGCAGCGCTCCTCGACGGCGACGTCGTCGAGGTGGACGTCGAGGGGCGGGAGCTCCGGGTGGAGCTCTCCGACGACGAGATCGCCGCCCGGATCGCCGACTCGACGCCGCCTCCGCCCAAGTACGCGACCGGCGTCCTCGCGCGCTATTCGAAGTACGTCTCGTCCGCCTCGGAAGGGGCTGTCCTGACGTGACTATCTTTTGTATAGTCCTGCCAAGGTGCCGGGCGACGCTGTCCGGCTCCGCATCGAGAGAGGCTGAGGGAACCGGCCCTGTGAAGCCTCGGCAACCTGCCCCCGACGGGCGTGGTGCCAAACCCGGCTGGATGCCGAGCCACGGACGGAAGGAGTAGGACCAATGCCCGCCACCGCACTTCGTTGTCGCATCTGCGAGACCGAGTTCCCGCTCGACCCCGTCGGGGTCTGCGCGCGCTGCTTCGGCCCGCTCGAGCCCGTGTACGACGTCGAGGAGCAACGTCGCACCGTCACGCGCGAGTCGATCGCCGCCGGGCCGCTCTCGATCTGGCGCTATGCCGGCCTGCTGCCGGTGGCCGCGCCGGCCGAGCACCGGCTGCCGCCGGGCTTCACGCCGCTCGTGCGCGCGCACCGGCTCGAGTCGGCGCTCGGCGTCGGCGAGCTGTGGCTGAAGCTCGACACGGCCAACCCGACGCACTCGTTCAAGGACCGCGTCGCCGCCGTCGCCTGCGCGAAGGCGCAGGAGCTCGGCCTGCGCACGCTCGCCTGCACGTCGACGGGGAACCTCGCCAACGCCGTCGCCGCGCGCGCAGCAGCCGAGGGTCTCGAGAGTGCCGTCCTCTGCCCGGCGTCGCTAGAGCCGGAGAAGCTCGTCGCCACCGCCGTCTACGGCACGACGATCTACGCGGTCGAGGGAAGCTACGACGACTGCAGCCGCCTCAGCGTGGAGCTGTCGTTCGAGCTCGACTGGGGATTCGTGAACGTCGGCCTGCGCGCGTACTACGCCGAGGGGTCGAAGACGCTCGCGTTCGAGATCGCGGAGCAGCTGGGATGGACGACGCCCGACGTCGTCGTCGCTCCGATCGCGTCCGGCGCGATGTTCTCCAAGGTGAACAAGGGCTTCGGCGAGCTGCTCGAGCTCGGGCTCGTCGAGGGAGACCGGCCGCGGCTCGTCGGCGGCCAGGCGGAGGGCTGCTCGCCCGTTGCGGCGGCATGGGAGTCCGACGCCGAGCGCGTGAAGCCGGTGAAGGCGAACACGATCGCGCGCTCGCTCGCGATCGGAAGCCCCGCCGACGGCGAGCTCGCGCTCGCCACCGCGCGCGCGACGGGCGGAGCGGTGCACGCAGTTCCGGAAGACGAGATCGCCGACGACATCGCGCTGCTCGCAGAGACGACGGGCGTGTTCGGCGAGACGGCGCCGGGCGTCACGCTCGGCGCGCTCCGCGAAGCAGTCCGCCGCGGGGAGGTGGGGAAGGACGACCGCGTCGTCCTCCTCGTCACCGGCGACGGGCTGAAGACCCCCGGCGTCGTCGCCGACCGTCTGCAGCCGACGGTCGTCGAGCCGGACGCCGATTCCATCCTGGAGAGACTCGGTGTCTCTCTCTGACCCGCAAGCAGGAGGTGCGTCATGAGAACCGGTCCGCGGACCGGCTTCCGCTGGACACCCGAGACGATCGTGTACGCGATCACGCTCTGGTATCGCAAGCACAGCCGCCCGCCCTTCACGCACGAGTGGGACCAGGCAGGGGAGAACCACCCGTCGCGGCAGACCGTGAGCCGCGTGTTCGGCAGCTGGAACGCCGCCATCCACGCGGCGGGCTTCACACCGCGCCCGCGCGGCCGTCAACCGAGAACGATCGCGGAGAGCGCCTTCTCGGATGTCTGACCCGACCGTCGTGCTCCTGCCCGGCGACGGAGTCGGGCCGGAGGTCGCGCGCGAGGCGAAGCTCGTGCTCGAGCTGGTCGCGCCCGATGTCGCCGTGGAGGAACGGCTCATCGGCGCTGCCGCAATTCGCGCGACCGGAGATCCCCTGCCCGAGGAGACGCTCGCGGCGTGCCGCGAGGCGACCGCGGTCCTGAAGGGGCCGGTCGGCGACCCCGAGTTCGACGCCGCCGACGTGCGCCCCGAGCAGGGACTGCTGCGCCTGCGTGCGGCTCTGGACGCGTACGCGAATCTCAGGCCCGCAGGCGACGTCCTCATCGTCCGCGAGCTCGTGGGCGGCCTGTACTTCGGCGCGAGCGGCGTCCGCGACGACGGAACGGTCTTCGACACGTGCGAGTACCACCCCGACCAGGTTCGGCGCGTCGTCCGGCGCGCGTTCGCGCTCTCACGCGGGCACGTGACGTCGGTGGACAAGGCGAACGTCCTCGAGACGTCGCGCATGTGGCGGCGCGTCGTGAACGAGGTCGCGTCTCAGTTCCCAGACGTCCGCGTGGAGCACATGCTGGTGGACAACGCGGCGATGCAGCTTGCGACGAACACGGAGCAGTTCGACACGATCGTCACCGAGAACATGTTCGGCGACATCCTCAGCGACCTCGCCGCGGCGGTCACCGGCGGGATCGGGCTCGCGCCGTCTGCGAGCCTCGCCGACGGCGGTCCGGGGATCTTCGAGCCGGTCCACGGCTCCGCGCCGGACATCGCAGGCCGCGGGATCGCCAACCCGACCGCGATGCTGCGTTCGACGGCGCTTCTTCTCGACCACGGGCTCGGCCGTCCGGAGGACGCACAGGCGCTGATGCGCGCCGTCGACGCGGCGCTCGAGTCCGCTCCGACGTTCGATCTGGGCGGGACGGCGAGCACCGCCGAGTTCGGCGCCGCGGTAAGGGAACAATTGGCGTTGACGAGGGCCTGAGGCGGGCATACCGTGAACGTCATGGCGCACGCGCCCGGAGCCGTCCTCCGCATTTCCGTCTTCAACGGCTTCTTCGCGTACGCCTTTATCGGCTAGCCGGCGCCTTCGCTCCTCCCGCCGCCGGCTAGCGAGACGACTCCCTCGAGGAGGTTTTCGCGCATGACCCAACTGACCGCTTCCATCCTCAAGACCGCGTCGTCGACGAGCGCGACGTGCGAGTGCGCCGATCCGATCCCGGTGCAGCGTGCGGCCCGCAAGGGCGCCGCGGTGACCATCTGCCAGCGATGCGGGCTACGCGTTCCGCTTCGGCTCCGGTGAGCACGTCGGTCGCCTATCCGGGGCCGGCCGGCTCGCACTCCGGCGCGGCCGCGGCGGCGCTCCATCCCACCGCGGAGCTGCTCGCGCTCGGCGGCTTCCGCGCAGTCGCGGACGCCGTCGCAGGCGCCGAGGTGGAGCAGGGCGTCCTGCCGATCGAGAGCTCGCTCGCCGGCGCCGTCCCGGAGACGCACGACCTCCTGCACGAGCGCGCGCTCTCGATCGTCGCCGAGGCGGTCCTGCCGATCCGGCACGTCCTCGTCGCGGCGGAGGAGATCCCGCTCGAGGAGATCCGCGTCGTCCGTTCGCACCCGACCGCGCTCGAGCAGTGCCGGAAGCTGCTGGCCCTGCTCCCGAACGCGGCCGTCGTGCCGTCGGCGACGACCGCGGACGCGGCGCGCGAGACGGCCGAGAGCGGAGGAGCGGCGATCGCCGGCCCCGAGGCGGCTGGGCTGTACGGGCTCGTCACCCTGCGGGACGACGTCGGCGACGGGCCTGCGTTCACCCGCTTCGTGTCGGTGGCGCCGTACACGTGGCTCGGCGCGGGACGTGCGGAGGCGCGGACCGCGTTCACGTTCGTCACGGACCATCGCCCCGGTGCGTTGCACGCGGCCATCGCGCCGATCGCCGAGGCGGGGCTCGATCTCGTGCGGCTCGTGTCGCGGCCGCTGCCGGCCACGCCGTGGAGCTACCGCTTCGACGCGGTCGTGGCCGGGCATCCGCTCGACCCGGTCGTCCGAAGTGCGCTCGACGAGCTCGCGAGCGTCACGCGCTCGCGCCGCATCGTCGGCGTCTACGAGGCCGCGGAGGTGGCGGAATGAGCACGGACGTCACGGCAACCGACGCATTCGTCAAGGACGTCCGGCGCGAGATCTCCGATCTCGACTCGGCGCTCATCGAGCTGGTGAACAAGCGCCTGCGGCTCGTCGCCAAGCTGAAGCGGTACAAGGACGAGCACGGGATCGGCTTCGTCGACCTCGCCCGAGAGGAGTGGATGCTGCAGTACCTGCAGCGCGCGAACCGCGGCCCGCTGTCCGTCGAGGGGCTCGCCGAGCTGTACCACGAGCTGCTCGACTTGATGAAGCGCGAGGTGCAGAAGAGCACCTGAGCAGGCAGGCGCCAAGGTCCGCGCGCGGCCACGTCGGGGGCCAGACC
>JAFALP010000285.1 GCA_019234175.1 Actinomycetota bacterium
GTGCCGGAAGGGGGGCGCGGCGAGCTGCCGCGACTCGCGACGGCCTTCAACACGATGCTCGGGGCGCTCGAGGACGCGATCGAGACGCAGCGGCGGTTCGTCGCGGACGCGTCGCACGAGCTGCGGACACCGCTGACGAGCATGCAGACGAACATCGAGGTGATGAAGCAGCAGGAGCGGCTCGACCCCGTCTCGCGGCAACGCCTGTTCGACGACCTGCAGCGCGAGGCGCACGAGATGCGCGACCTCATCGGCGGGCTCCTCGAGCTCGCGCGCGGCGACGACCCGCGCCTCGCGAAGACGACGTTCCGCTTCGATGAGCTCGTCGACCGCGTCGTCGAGCGCGCACGCACGCGGTTCCCCGGTCTCACCTTCGACGTGACGCTGGAGCCGACGACGCTCACCGGCACGAGCGACCGTCTCGAGCGCGCCGTCTGGAACCTGCTCGAGAACGCAGGCAAGTGGAGCGCGCCCGGATCGAGCGTCGAGGTGACGCTGAGCGACGGCGAGCTGCGCGTCCGCGATCATGGTCCCGGCATCGCCGCCGAGGACCGGGAGCACGTCTTCGACCGCTTCTATCGCTCGACGGCGGCGCGATCGCTTCCCGGCTCCGGCCTCGGTCTCGCCATCGTCCGCGAGGTCGCCGAGGCCCACGGCGGCACCGTCGTCGCGGAAGAGGCGCCGGGCGGCGGCGCGCTCCTGCGGCTGCGGCTCGACAGTCGTAACGGAACGCACACGAACTCTTAGCCGCACCTCATCTCGTGCTGATGAGATGGGTGGTGCATCAACCCTCCCTCGACCGGTTTCCTCCAAAGGTGTCCGGCGCTCCCTCTTCCCTTCCCCTGCCGAGGGAGCGTCGGACCACCGGTCTCGACCTCAGAGCTGCTGCCGGACGCCGGGCTCCGTCTCGAGGCGCGCCAGTTGCGCCTCGTAGCCCTGGAACGCCTGGTCCGCCGCACCGCGGCGGAAGAGCGGAAGGAGCTCACGCCGGCGGGCGTCCTCGAGCGCGAGCGCGGTGCCGCCGTAGAGGGCGACGACGCACAGGCCGATCCCCACGCCGCCGGCGACGTGGTCCCAGATCCGGGAACCGCCGACCTGGTAGTAGCCGGCGAGCACCATCCGGGCGGTCGACACCCCCAGCAGCACGGAGAAGAAGGGCTTCCCCAGCGTGGACATCACCGCGAGCAGGAGGACGACCGTCGCGAAGCCGAACAGGTAGATACCGGTGGCGACGCTCTTCGCGCCGGGCGGCGACGCGATCTCACCCCACCCGAGCGCGAGCCACGACGTCGTGAACAGCCCGAGTGTCGTCGCTCCGAGCGTGTCGCGGGCGAGGAACGCGATGACGGTCGCGACGAGCTCGAGCGGGAACACGAACGCGACGAGGATCATCCCCACGCTCTTCTGCTCGGCGACGGGAACCCACCCGATCGCCTGCGTCCCCAGCAGAAGCATCCCGACCGAGAAGGAGTAGAAGCCGAGCGGCAGCGCGCTGCCGACCGGGCGCAGAACGATTCTGACCTGCTCCTCGTGCCGGCGGCCGTCGGTGCTCAGAGCGCGGCCGGCTCGGTCTCCGGGAACGACGGCCGCTCCCAGGCGTCCGACTCGAGCGGCGACTCCGGCGGCGGATCGAGCACTGCGGGGCGGAGGCGCGCGAAGCCGAACGTCGCCGGGACGGCGGCGGTTCGCGAGGCGAGCAGCTCGGCGACGACGACCGCCGCCAGCGCGGCCGCCATCAGCACGACCGTGAGCAGTGGGCGGAACTGCCCGACCCCGGCGACCACGGCGACGGCGACGAGCACCGCGCACTCGCCTGCCAGGCGAACGACGACGCCGGGCGCGGGTCGCATGCGCTGCGGCTCGATCTCGCTGCGGAGCGCATCCAACTCGCGGCGGAGCTCGGTGACGTTGTCGAGCACCCGCATCGTCGTCTCCAGCTGAACGGTCGTCCGGACCTGTTCCGACGCGGGCCACTCCTCGTACACGGACGACATATGCGCAGCCGGCCGAACCCGAAACCTAGGAGCGCCGTAGGACCGTCAGCGACTGGTCCTGGACGACCATCTCGTCCCGGGCGCCGGCCGGTCCCTCCGGGGCGCCGTCCCCGGTGGCGAGGACGAGCTCCCAGCGCGCGCCGAAACGGCGGGTCGGCAGCGTGAACGTCACCGGCTGGAAGTCGGCGTTGAAGAGGAGCAGGAACGAGTCGTCGACCGTCTCCTCGCCGTGCGGCCCGCGCGACTGGATCTCCTCGCCGTTCAGGAAGACGCCGAGCGTCCGGCCGGGCTCCTGCTGCCAGTCGCGCTGCGTCATCCGGCGGCCGTCGGGACGGAACCACCAGACGTCGGGCAGCCCGGAGTCGCGGACCTCCGACCCGGTCAGGAACGTCGAGCGTCGGAACACCGGGTGGTCGCGGCGCAGCCGGATGAGGTGCTGGACGAACTCGAGCAGGTCGCCTTCCGCGTGCTCCCAGTCGAACCACGAGATCTCGTTGTCCTGGCACCAGGCGTTGTTGTTCCCATGCTGCGTCCGGCCGAGCTCGTCGCCGCCGAGCATCATCGGGACGCCCTGCGAGCAGAGCAGCGTGACGAGGAAGTTGCGCTGCTGCCGCGCGCGCACCGCGTTGATCCCCGGGTCGTCGGTCTCGCCTTCCGCGCCGTGGTTCCAGGAACGGTTGTCGTCCGTCCCGTCGCGG
>JAFALP010000366.1 GCA_019234175.1 Actinomycetota bacterium
TCCGATCTTCGTCTGCAGCGACCGCAACATCACGAAGATCTTCGAGATCACGGGGCTCGACCGCGTCTTCACCATCTATCCCGACAGGGACGAGGCGGTTGCGAACATCGGAGCCGCCGGCGGGGTGCCCCCGGCCTAGTGGCCCGCGCGGTCTCGGCGATCGTCGTCGTCCTCGCGGCCACGCTGCTCGCCGCCGGCTGCGGCACGGGTGGCCCCGACAACGGTCTGCGCCCGGACGTGGCGAACGGCCAGAAGCTGTTCACCGGCTCGGCGGAGTGCAGCTCCTGCCATACGCTCGCCGCGGCCGGCTCGACGGGGACGATCGGCCCCAACCTCGACGACGCCTTCCGCGCGAGCCGCCAGGAGGGGTTGAGCGAGGCGACGATCCGAGGCGTCGTCCTCGACCAGATCAGGCTCGGCTCCGGGCCGATCCTCGGCGGCGGCACGCCGATGCCCGCCGGCCTGGCGAAGGGCCAGGATGCCTTCGACGTCGCCTCCTACGTGGCCTCGGTCGCCGGCACCGGTTCGAGCTCCGCGGCACCGACGTCGCCGTCGCAGCTCGGGACCGACGGGAAGACGATCTTCAAGTCCGAGTGCGCGAGCTGCCACACGCTGAAGGACGCGGGCACGACCGGCACGGTCGGCCCGAACCTCGACCAGCTGAAGCCGGCGGACGCGCTCGTCGTCCACCAGGTGACGAACGGCGGCGCCGTCATGCCGGCGTTCAAGGGCAAGCTCAGCCCGGCCCAGATCCAGGCCGTGGCGAAGTACGTCTCGTCGGTCGCCGGGAAGTAGCCGTGGAGATCAGGCGGGCCGTCGTGGACGACGCCGCCGAGATCGCCCGCGTGCACACGCTGACCTGGCAGGCCGCATACGAGCACGTCTTCGGCGCGGACCGGCTCGCGTCCATCGACGTCGGCCGCCGCGAGGCCGGCTGGGCGCGGGTCATCGCCGACGGCGAGGCCGTCTACGTCGCCGTCGAGGCGGGGCGCATCCTGGCGTTCGTCTCGACCGGCCCCGCACGCGACCAGGCCGGTCTCGGCGAGCTGTACACGATCTACGCGCTGCCGGAGGCGTGGGGCAGCGGCGCCGGCCCGGCGCTCATGTCCGTGGCGAAGCGGCAGCTGCTCGCCGACGGCTGGACGGAGGCGATCCTCTGGGTCGTGGAGGGCAACCCGCGTGCGCGGCGCTTCTACGAGCGTGAGGGCTGGTCGGCCGACGGCGGCCGCAAGCAGGAGGCCTTCCTCGGCGTCGACGTCGTCGAGGTGCGGTACCGGATCAGGCTTGTCTGACGGGCACGGCCGTTCGCCCGCGGACCTGCTGAAGGAGCGCGTCGTCGCCGACGACGACGATCTCGTCCGCGCCGAACTCGCGCAGCGCGTCCTCGACCGCGAGCGCGGGATCGTCGGCGCCGACCTCTGCGCGCGCGTTCGGCAGGCGGCCGGCCAGCGTCTCGGCCGTCCGCTGCGCGTCGGCCCGGCGGTCGTCGACGGCTCCCGTGAGCGACTCGACCGTGTTCGAGATGGCGGGCACGACGACCACCACCTCGGTGGCGCCGTCCACCTCGGGCGCGGTCTGGGTCCCCGGCAGCGCGACGACGAGAACGCGGCGCGTGCCCGGCGGCGTCGGCGCGATCACCTTGCGCGGCCTGTCGCGTGCGCCGGGAACCGGCTCGCCGCGCAGCCACCAGACGAGGCCGGAGACGGCGACCACGGCGGCGGCGACGCCGAGCCAGGTGTTGATCCACGCCGCCCCCGCGATCACGAGCGCCGCCAGAATGACTGCGATGAGGAAGCGGAAGGCCTCGTCCTCGCTCCGGAGCGGGTTCTTCATCGCCCCGCTCCTACCCGCTCTCGGCTTCCGGACAACCCTTCGATCAGATGATGTAGACGGTCAGGTAGACGATGATCCACATGACGTCGACGAAGTGCCAGTAGATGCCGCCGATCTCGACGCCGTGATGGTGCTCCGCCGAGAAGTGCCCGCGGAAGGCCCGGATGGTCATGAACGCGAGGATCGAGAGGCCGACGAACACGTGGGCCCCGTGCAGGCCGGTCAGGCAGAAGAAGATGGTCGCGAACGCGCCGTCGCTCGTGTTGAAGCCGATGCGCGAGTACTCGACCGCCTGCGTGATGAGGAAGCTCAGTCCCATGAGGAAGGTGAGCAGCAGCCCGGCGCGCAGGCCCCAGACGTTGCCGCGCTTGATCGACTGCAGCGCCCAGTGCACGGTGAAGCTCGACGTGACGAGGATGCACGTGTTGATGAAGGCGACGTAGATGGGCAGGTGGTACGGCGGCGTCGGCCACGGCGTCCCGTTGACGACGCG
>JAFALP010000401.1 GCA_019234175.1 Actinomycetota bacterium
CGACGAGCCGCTGGTCGAGGAGCGCGTCGCCGATCGTGCGGCCGCGGAGCGCGGCGATCATCGCGTCGTAGTCGGGATCGGCGGCGAGGATGTCGGGCGCGCCCGCGCGGCGGCGCGGCCGGTCGAGCTCGAGGATCGGCCCGTTCCAGAGCACCGCCTCGTGGTCGCCGCCGGTGAGGACGAGCCACGGCAGGCCGGCCCGCACGGTGCCGGCCGAGCCGACGCGCCAGCGGCCGCTCATCCGCAGGTGGCTGCGAAGGACGTGCCCGCCCTGGAAGCGGAGCAACAGGTCTTTCCCCGCCGTGTCCACCGACTCGAGGACGAGCCCGTCCAGGCGCTGCGCGATCTGCTTCACGGCGGCGCGCGGATGCGGCGTCTCCACCGCAACCGGCCGGCCCACGAGGACCTGGAGCTGCAGCGCGATTCGGCGGAGCGTGTCCCCCTCGGGCACCGAGTCAGCCTACGATTTGTCCATGACCCGCCGGTTCATCGGCGTGCGGTGGTGGCTGGGAGCGGCCTTCGCGCTCGTCGCCGCCATCTCGACCGCGATCGTCGTCGCCCAGTTCTCCGACCGCTCGGAGAACGTCTTCCGCGGCCATGCCGCGCAGCTCGCCCTCACCGACGCGCGCAGCGCCGCGAGGCGGGCGACGCCGGCGACGCTGAAGCAGGTCGGCAAGCAGCTCGGCGTCGCGCTGAAGATCGAGGACGTCCCGTCCACGGACGAGACCGTCCGCGGCAGCTCCGACGGCGGGACATTCGTCGCCTCGGTCCCGTACCGCGGCAAGACGCTCGTGGCGACGAGCAACCGGCCCGACGTCGCCGCCGCCCTGAACACCATCAGCGACCAGGCGCTGCGCGCCGGCGTCATCGCCGGCATCGTCGGCGTCGTCGTCGGGCTCCTCCTGGCGCAGCTGATCGCGCTGCGCCTGCGCAAGCTGACGATGGCGGCGGAGGCGCTCGCGCACGGCGACTTCGAGACGCCGCTCCGGTATCGCTTCCGCGACGAGTTCGGCGCGCTCACGTACACGTTCGAGCGCATGCGCCGGCAGCTCCGGCGATCGTTCCGTCACATCGAGGGCGAGCGCGACCGGCTGCAGATGCTGCTCGAGCGCCTGCACGAGGGCGTCGTCACCGTCGACCAGCATCTCGCCGTCAACTACGCGAACAACGAGGCGCGGCGCCTGCTCGGCGTCCGGCTGCGCGAGGGCGACCAGCTGCCCGAGCCGTGGGAGGGTTTCTCGCTGCGGACGTTCGCGGACGGGCTCTTCGACCCGGACGCGTCGCTCGTGCAGGAGCACGTCCGCCCCGACGACGAGCGCACGGTCGCGGTCGTCGGCATCCCGGCGCAGCCGGAGGGTGACACGGTGCTCATCGTGCTCGACGACCTCACCGAGCAGGAGCGCCGCGAGGTCGCGCAACGCGAGTTCGTCGCCAACGCGTCGCACGAGTTGCGTACGCCCCTGACGACGATCATCGGCGCCGTCGAGGTGCTGCAGGCGGGCGCGAAGGAGAACGAGGACGAGCGCGACCGCTTCCTCGCGCACATCAAGCGCGAGGCGGCGCGGCTCGCGCGGCTCGCGCACGCACTGCTCGCGCTCGCGCGCGCGCATGCCTACCAGGAGCATCCTCGGCTGGAGCCGACGCTGCTCGAGCCGCTGCTGCGCGAGATCGCCGACGACCTCCGGCCGCACGACGGGGTCCTCGTGGAAGTGGAATGCGAGACGGGCCTCGCCGTGAACGTCGACCGCGACCTGCTCGAGCAGGCGCTGCGCAACCTCGGCGAGAACGCGGCGAAGCACACGCCGTCCGGCCGCGTCGTCCTGCGCGCGTATCCCGACGGGCGCAGCGTCCGCATCGAGGTTGAGGACACCGGCGTCGGCATGAGCGCCGACACGCAGCGGCACGTGTTCGACCGCTTCTACCGCGGGCGCGACCGCGACCCGGAAGGTTTCGGCCTCGGGCTCGCCATCGTGCGGCAGGCGGTGCGCACGCTCGACGGCCGCATCGAGCTCGACTCGGCGCCGGGGGAAGGGACGCGCGTGCGCATCGTGCTCGAGCGCGCGATCGTGCGCGAGCAGGTGCCGGCGTGAGCAGCGTCCTCGTCGTCGACGACGATCCCGGCGTCCTCGACGTCGTCGCGTTCACGCTGCGCCGCGAGGGCTTCGACGTGGACGAGGAACGCGACGGCGCGAAGGCGCTGCAGGCGGCCCGCGCGCACGACTACGACCTCGTCATTCTCGACGTCATGCTCCCCCAGCTCTCGGGCACCGACGTCTGCCGCGCGCTGCGCGCGGAGAGCGACGTCCCCATCGTCATGCTCACTGCGCGGGACGCCGAGCACGACCGCGTCCTCGGCCTCGACGTCGGCGCGGACGACTATGTGACGAAGCCGTTCTCGAGCGCGGAGCTCCTCAGCCGCGTCCGCGCCATCCTCCGGCGCCGCGACCTCGACCGCGCCATCGGGAACGGCGCCGCCGTCCGCAGCCTCGGCGGGCTGCGGCTCGACCTCGGGCGCCACGAGGTGACCGTCGACGGCGAGCCGGTCCGGCTGACGCTGTCGGAGTTCAAGGTCCTGTCGCTCCTCGCCGAGCAGCCGGAGC
>JAFALP010000139.1 GCA_019234175.1 Actinomycetota bacterium
TCTCGACGCTCGTGGACACGGAGCCGGTCGGCATCGTCGGCCAGCCGCGCTTCCTGAACGGCGTCGCCGCAGTCGACACGCGGCTGGGCGCCCGCGAGCTGCTCAACGTGCTGCTCGACGTCGAACGCCGCTTCGGCCGGCGCCGGGACGAGGCCGTCCCGCACGGGCCGCGGACGCTCGATCTCGACCTCCTCCTGTACGGAGACGCCGAGATCGATGAGCCCGGCCTGCACGTCCCGCACCCGCGGATGCACGAGCGGGACTTCGTCCTCGACCCGCTCGCGGAGGTCGCCCCCGGCCTGGAAGTGCCTGGAAAAGGCAAGGTCCAGACCCTGAGGGCGCGGCTACACTGAGGCTTCGATGTCGCACCTGGACGACCTGGACGAGTACGAGGCCGATCTCGAGCTGCAGCTGAAGAAGGAGTACCAGGCCGTCTTCAGCCTCTTCCGGTACTGCGTCCTCACGCAGGACGCGACGTATCTCTGCAACAAGCTGGAGCGCACGTACGTCCCGCAGCAGACGTACCCGTTCTTCCACCTCAAGCTCGAGGACGTCTGGGTCTGGGACAAGAACCGGCCGACGCGGATCATCCCGCGGACGGAGATCTTCACCGCCGGCGACGTCACCATCGAAGAGCTGCGCGGCGAGGGCGACGAGCCCACGCTGACACCCGAGGCGCTCGCCGAGCGGATCGGCGAGTCGACGCCTCGCGAAGAAGACTTCTAGTCCAGGTAGATTCGCGCCGCGATGCTGCTCGCGGTCGACGTCGGCAATACGCAGACCGTCTTCGGACTCTACGACGGAGATGTCCTCGGCGAGCGCTGGCGCATCGCCACCGAGTCGCAGCGGACCGGCGACGAGCTCGGCGCGCTCCTCGCCGACTTCCTCGACCTTTCGGCGCTGGAAGGCATCTGCCTGTCGTCGACCGTCCCGCGGCTCATCCGCGAGTACGAGCACGTGGCCGAGCGGTGGGCGCAGGCGCCGCTACTCGTCATCGGCCCCGGCGTGAAGACCGGGATCCAGATCCTCTACGACGATCCGCGCGAGGTCGGGCCGGACCGGATCATGAATGCGGTGGCGGCGAAGGAACGCTACGGCGCGCCGTCGATCGTGGTCGACTTCGGCACGTCGACGAACTTCGACGTCGTGTCACCGGCGGGCGACTACGTCGGCGGGGTGCTCGCTCCGGGCATCGACATCTCCATGGACGCGCTGTTCGCGCGTGCGGCGCGTCTCGTGAAGGTCGACTTCGTCGAGCCGCCGCAGGTGATCGGGAAGACGACGGCGGGGGCGCTCCAGTCCGGCCTCGTCTACGGCTTCGCCGGCCAGGTGGACGGCATCGTCGACGCCGTCCGCCGCGAGCTCGGCGCCGACGCGACGGTGATCGCGACGGGGGGCCTCGCGGATCTGATCGCGCCGCACTCGCGCACGATCTCGAAGATCGATCCGTTCCTCACGCTCGAGGGCCTTCGGATCGTGTGGTGGCGGAATCAGCCGCCGCCGTAGATCGAGATCGGCATCCTGTCCAGGAGGATCTCGTCTTCGGGGTCCGGCAGCTCCGCCTCGAGGCGCTCGACGATCGCCGCCGCGCCGGGCGCGGCCGCGAACAACCGCTCGATCACCTCTTCGGTCGCGTGCAGCTGCACGATCTCGTTCTTGAACGGCTTCGGGAAGCGGCCGTGGCCGAGGTACCAGCCGTAGAACTTCTTCAGGAAGCCGGATGCGCGGCGTTCGCCTAGCTCGCGGACGGTCTCGCGGATGAACACGATGAGCTCCGCGGCGACCTCCTCGCGTGACGGCGCCGCGCCCTCGCCGAGGACGATGTCGCGGATCGCCCACGGGTTTCCCTGCGCGCCGCGGCCGACCATGACCGCCGCCGCGCCCGTCGCCGCGAGCACGGTCTCCGCCTTCGCGTGCGACGTGACATCTCCCGACGCGATCACCGGCACGTCCACGAGCTCGACCAGCTCCGCGGTGAGCGAGTGGTCGGCGAACCCGGTGTACATCTGCGTCGCCGACCGCGGATGCAGCGTCAGCGCCGCGGCGCCCGCCTCGACCAGGCGCGGGCCGATCGCGAGGCACGCCCGCGAGCCGTCCACGACGCCCCGCCGCATCTTCACGGTGACGGGCACCGCCACCGCCGACGCGACCGCCTCTGTGATCCGGCAGGCGAGCTCGGGCTCCTCCAGCAGGTGCGCGCCGGCACCGGTCTTCGTCACCTTGCGGACGGGGCAGCCGAAGTTCATGTCGACGATGTCCGCGCCGGCAGCCTCGACCATCCGCGCTGCCTCCGCCATCGTCCCCGGCTCCGAGCCGAAGATCTGGATGGCGAGCGGATGCTCGTCGGCGCCGACCCGGAGGTAGCCGAGCGTGCGCTCGTTCCGGTGCTCGATCCCGGCGCAGGAGACCATCTCCGAGCAGACGAGCCCGGCGCCGTAGCGGCGCCCCTGCCGGCGGAAGGCCTGGACGCTCACACCGGCCATCGGAGCCAGGACCACCCGGGTCGGAATCTCCACCCCGCCGAGCCACCAGGAATCGCGCAAAGAAGGCTGCATTGAGCGGAAAATGGTAGCCCTCGCGCTGTTGACGGGCGTCCCGGGCGGTCGGTACCATCCGGCCCCGCCCGACGGCTTCTGCCGCCGGCCGTTTCTTTTGCCGCGGGGTCTCAGGAGGAGCAGTTGAAGGAAGTCATTCTCACGCCCGAGGGCTTCGAGAAGCTCAAGGACGAGATCGAGTATCTCTCGAACGACCGTCGACGCGAGATCGCCGACCGCATCCGCGTCGCGCGCGAGTTCGGCGACACCGCCGAGAACGCGGAGTACGACGCC
>JAFALP010000170.1 GCA_019234175.1 Actinomycetota bacterium
CGACGTCGCTCGCGTCCACGGCGCCGCCGTCGATCAGCATGCGCAGCGGCATGCCCCACTGGTTGCCGGACGGCGAGCTCTCGGGCGTGTTCAGGTCGCCGTGCGCGTCGAGCCACACGACGCCGAGCCGGTCGTAGCGCGCGGCGAGGCCTTCGACGGCGCCGATGTGCGAGCAGCAGCAGCCGCCGAGCACGAGCGGCCGCTCCGGCAGATCGGAGGCGATCGCGAGCGTCTGCGCGGCGAGCGTGTCCTCGTCGACGACCGAGGCCTCCGGGTAGTCGACCGGAAGCCCCGCCGCCTCGACCATCTCCTCGCCACCGCTGCCCCAGGCACGCGGAACGCGCACGAGCCCCGCGGCGAAGGTCCTGCCGCAGGAATGGCACTCGTAGCCGTCGTCGATCGCGACGGCGGTGCTCGCGCGGCAGGTCGGGCACTTCGCCCGGAGCAGGCTCACGCCACGAGCGAGTCGAGCGCGTCCGCGAGCCCGGAGAGCGAGCGAAGCTCGATATCCGGATGCGGCTTCGGCTCCTCGCCGAGGCGGTTGATCCAGACGCTTCGCAGCCCGAGCTCGCGCGCGGGCGCGACGTCGTGGAAGAGGCTCGCCGCAACGTGCACGTGGCGCGCCGGGTCGGCGCCGGTCCGCGCGGAGAACTCCTCCCAGTGCCGCAGCGCCGGCTTGTACGAGCCGAGCTCGCCGGCGACGATGGCCAGCTCGAACGGCACGCCGATGCGCTCCATCGACGCGTCGATGAACTCGCGGTCGGTGTTCGAGAGGATCGCGAGCTTCCATCCGCGCGCTCGCACTTCCTCGAGTGAAGCGGGAACCTCGGGGAACGTCTGCCAGCTGGGAAGGGAGCGCCCGAGCGCGTCCTCCTCGCCGGCTGGAACGTGCGAGATGCGCGACAGCGTGGTCGCCATCACGTCGCGATAGCTCATCCCCGGCGTCTCGCGCTGCACGCGCGGCTCGACCTCGTGGTACTCGTGGAGCAGGCTCGCGGCATGCTCGGGCCCGTACAGCCGCTCGAGCTCGCGGCCGATGCCGCCGTTCCAGTCGATCAGCGTGCCGTAGCAGTCGAACGTCGCCCACCGGTCCATACTGCGCATCATGGCTGATCTCCACCGCTGGGAGGAGCTGCCGCGCGAGCAGCTCAACCCGCTCACCGAACGCCGCATGATCACCGGCGGCGACCTGATGATCGCGCACATCTACTTCAAGAAGGGCGCCGTCGTCCCCAAGCACGAGCACCACAACGAGCAGCTCACCTACGTCCTCGACGGCTGGCTCCGCTTCCGGCTCGGCGAGAACGGCGAGGAGACCGTCGACGTCCGCTCGGGCGAGGTGCTGTGCATCCCGCGCAACCTCCCGCACGGGGCGGAGGCAATGGAGGACACGCTCGACGTCGACGTCTTCAACCCGCCGCGCCAGGACTGGCTCGACGGCACGGACGCCTACCTCAGGCAGCCGGCCTGAATGCGAGGAGCTCGGGGCCGTGGGCGTCGAGCCAGGCCTTCTGGTCGCGCCAGTCGGGACGGCGGCTCTCGACCAGGCGCCAGAACCGCCTGGAGTGATTCGCCTCGCGCAGGTGGCAGACCTCGTGCACGACGACGTAGTCGAGCACCTCGAACGGGGCGAGGACGAGCCGCCAGTTGAACGACAGCGTGCCCGACGTCGAGCACGACCCCCAGCGGGTGCGCTGGTCGCGCACCTGGATGCGCGCCACCTCGACGCCGAGCGTCTCGGCCTCCTCGTCCGCGACCATGGACACGAGCTCGCGCGCCGCCCGCCTGCCCTCGAGCTCGGAGATGGCGCGCTTCTCGAGGCCGAGCCGCGGACGCTGCGACGCGCGCTGCACCGCGAGCCAGTCGCGGTGCGCGTGCAGCACGCGGTCGATCTCGCGATCCGACATCCACGCGGGCACGGTGAGCCGCGCCGGCTCGCCCCACGGCACGTCGATCGTCCAGCGTCGCGCGCGCCGCGACCGGCGCACCACCACCAGCTCGTCCACTGAGCTCGAGGCTACCGGTGCTTCCGGATCACAACACTAAGGCGTCGCTCGCAACGCAGGTCTCGACTGCACACCTCAAGCGCGGTACTTTCGAATCACGACACAAGCATTGTGTCCGCCGAAACCGAACGAGTTGTTGATGGCGACGTTGACCTCTGCCTTGCGCGCCTCGTTCGGCACGTAGTCGAGGTCGCACTCGGGATCCTCGAACTCGTAGTTGATCGTCGGCGGCAGCATGCCCTCGTGCACGGCGAGCGTCGTGAACAGCGCCTCGACCGCGCCCGCGCCTCCGAGGCAGTGGCCGGTCGCGCCCTTCGTGCCGGAGATGGCGATGCGGCGCGCGTCCTCCTCGCCCATCGCGATCTTGATCACGCGCGTCTCGCTCGAGTCGCCGATCGGCGTCGAAGTCGCGTGCGCGTTGACGTAGTCGACCTGGTCGGGCGTGATGCCCGCGTCCGCCATCGCCATCTTCAGCGCGCGAGCGGGGTTCATCCCGGTCGGGTCGGGCTCGGTGATGTGGCTCGCGTCGGCCGAGACCCCGTAGCCCGCGATCTCGCCGTAGATCTTCGCGCCGCGCGCACGCGCGTGCTCGAGCTCCTCGAGCACGAGCACGGCGCCGGCCTCGCCCATGACGAATCCGTCGCGCCGTGCGTCGAACGGCCGCGACGCGTGCACGGGATCGTCGTTCCGCCGTGACAGCGCACGCATGGCGCCGAAGCCGGCGATGCCGACCTTGTTGATCGCAGCCTCGGTACCGCCGCAGAACATCACGTCGGCGCGGCCGAGCCGAATCGCGTCGGCGCCGTCGCCGAGCGCCATGTTGGACGCCGCGCACGCAGTGCATTGCGACGCGAGCGGACCCTTCGTGCCGAGCTCCATCGAGACCCAGCCGGCGCCCATGTTCGGGATGATCGCCGGGATCGCAAACGGGTTGACCCGATCGGGGCCGCGGTCGCGCAGCGTGTCGTAGCAGTCCTGGTACGACTTCAATCCGCCGATGCCGGTGGCGATGGCGGCGCCGACGCGGTCCGCCTCGGCGGAGACGTCGAGCCCGGAGTCCTGCTCGGCCTGACGTGCGGCGGCGACGATCAGCTGCGCGAAGCGATCCATGCGCCGCGCCTGCTTGTGGTCGATCCAGTCGGACGGCGTGAAGTCCTTCACCTCACAGGCGAACGTGACGGGGAAATCGCTCGCATCGAACTGCGTGATCGGACCGGCGCCGGACTCGCCGCGAATGAGTGCCTCCCAGGTGGAGCGAACGTCGTTGCCGAGCGGCGTGACCGCGCCCAGGCCGGTGATGACGACCCGCCGCCGCCCGTTGAGTGAACCGTTGTCGCTCGTCACATTCCCAACCCGCCGTCGACGAGGAGCACTTCGCCCGTGATGAACGAGGCCTCGTCGGAACAGAGGAAGCGTACCGCCCCTGCGATGTCGTCCGGCTCCCCGAGCCGGCCGAGCGGGGTGTTCTGGAGCATGGCCGCCGTCGCCTCCTCCGGGAGGACGTCGGTCAGCTGGGTGCGAACGTAGCCCGGTGCGACCACGTTGGCGCGGACGTTCCGGCTTCCGAGCTCGCGGGCGAGCGACTTGGTGAACCCGATGATCCCCGCCTTGGAGGCGCCGTAGTTCGTCTGCCCCCAGTTGCCGTGGACGCCGACGATCGAGGAGATGTTCACGATCGAGCCCGAGCGCTTCTTCATCATCGGGCGGCAGACGGCGCGGCAGGTGTAGAAGACCGACGACAGGTTCGTCTCGATCACGGTGCGCCAGTCGTCGTCCGACATGCGCGCGAGCAGACCGTCGCGCGTGAGCCCGGCGTTGTTGACGAGGATGTCGAGGTCGCCCGCCTCCTCGACGAGCCGCCGCGCGTCGTCGGCATTCGAGACGTCTGCCTGCACCGCACGCGCGCCGATCTCCGCCGCGAGCGCGTTCGCCTCCTCCGTCCCCGTGCGGTAGCCGACGACGACGGATGCGCCCGCGCGAGCGAGCTCGGCTGCGATCGCACGCCCGATGCCCCGCGACGCGCCCGTGACGAGCGCGTTCTTGCCTTCCAGTGAGGCGAAGCTCACGATTCGGCGGCGAGCACGTCGTGCAGCTCGTCGAGCGCGGCGAGGCTGTTCACGGAGACGGCCTTCACGCTGCGGTCGATGCGCTTGACGAGACCGGAGAGCACGTTGCCGGGTCCGACCTCGACGAAGGTCCGCACGCCCTCGCGCATGAGCTCGCTCGCCGCCTGCGTGAACCGCACCGGCGCGGTGAGCTGGTCGACGAGGAGCGGCCCCATGCGCTGCGCCGACT
Organism: Actinomycetota bacterium; assembly: GCA_019234175.1. Classification (GTDB taxonomy): domain Bacteria; phylum Actinomycetota; class Thermoleophilia; order Gaiellales; family Gaiellaceae; genus Palsa-739. The sequence goes on from JAFALP010000170.1 coordinate 4,302, forward strand.
CGAGGCGCGCGGTCACCGTGGACATGAACGGCGCGACCGGCTCCTGGAACTTCACCTTGTCCACCGCCGGCCGCAGCCGGTCGGCTGCGCGGGCGACGAGCGGCGAGTGGAACGCGCCCGACACCTTCAGCTTCACGGCGCGGCGCGCGCCCGCTTCCTGCGCGCGCTCGCAGCACTCGTCGACGGCGGCATGCTCGCCGGAGACGACGATCTGGCCCGGGCAGTTGTAGTTCGCCGGCCACACGCCGAGGATCTTCCGGCACAGCGTCTCCACCACTTCGTCCTCGAGCCCGAGGATCGCCGCCATCGAGCCGGGATGGCGCGCAGCCGCCTCCGCCATGGCGATGCCGCGTTCGCGCACGAGCCCGATCGCCTCCTCGTCGGTCATCGCCCCGGCGGCGGCGAGCGCTGCGAACTCGCCGACGGAATGCCCGATGACGTAGTGCGGCTCGATGCCGCGCGCGCGGATGGCGGCGAGGACGGCGAGTGACGTCGCCACGAGCGCCGGCTGCTGCACGGCGGTGTCGAGCAGCTCCTCGGCGTCGCCGTGGAAGCAGAGCTTCTCCAGGTCGAGGCCGGATGCGCCGCTGCCGCGCGCGTACACGGCGCGCGCCTCGCTGCTCGCCTCGGCGATGTCGCGGCCCATGCCGGGCTCGACCGAGCCCTGCCCCGGGAAGCAGAACGCGATCTTCATGCCGCCGCGTCCATCGTCCAGCGCATGAGCGCGCTCCCCCACGTGAGGCCGGCGCCCATGCCCGTCATGAGCACGATCTGGCCCTTCTGCAGCCGGCCGTCGGCCAGCGCGTCGGCGAGCCCGAGCGGGATGGAGCCCGAGGAGGTGTTGCCATACCGGTCGACATTGATCACAACCTTCTCAGACGGGAACCCCAGCTTGCGGGTTGCGTGGTCGATGATCCGGACATTGGCCTGGTGGGGGATGTACAGGTCGACGTCCTCGATGGTCATGTCGCACTTGGCCAGGATGTCCTGGGCGGACTGGACGAGGACCCTGGTGGCGAACTTGAACACCTCCCGGCCGTTCATCTTGATGTGCCGGTCGGGCTCCTCGAAGTTCCTCGAGCCGCTGCCGGGGAGCCAGAGGCTCTCGCCGCCGCCCCCGTCGGCGCCCAGCTCGAATCCGAGAAATCCCTGCTCAGGAACGGATTCCAGGACGACCGCGCCGGCGCCGTCGCCGAAGAGGACGAGCGTCGAGCGGTCGGTCCAGTCGAAGAGGCGAGAGAGGACGTCGCCGCCGACGACGAGGGCGCGGTGGGCGAGGCCGCCGGCGAGCATCCCGTAGGCCTGGGCGAGGGCGTACATGAACCCCGTGCACCCGGCGGAGAGGTCGTAGGCGGCGGCATCGGCGGCGCCGATCGCGTCGGCGATCAGCGCGGCCGTGGACGGGAACATCATGTCCGGAGTGACCGTGGCGACGATGACGAGGTCGACGTCCTTCGGGTCGACGCCCGCCATGGCCAGTGCGTCGCGGGTCGCGGGCAGCGCCAGGTCGGAGAGCGCCTCCTCGTCCGAGGCGATGCGGCGCTCGCGGATGCCGGTGCGCTCGCGGATCCACTCGTCGGAGGTGTCGACGAACTGCGACAGCTCGTCGTTCGTCATCACCCGGTCCGGGACCTTGACCCCGAGACCGGTGATGGAGATGTCGGCGCCCGCCTGCGCGCTGCCGATCATTCGCCCACGAAGACGGTCAGCATCGCCTCGGCCGCGGTCTCGCCGTCCACGCTCGCGCGGCCTTCGCCTTTCGCGATCGGCCCGCGCACCCGGACGAACTCGCACTCGAGCGTGAGCACGTCGCCGGGCTCGACGACGCGCTTGAAGCGGCAGCCGTCGATCCCGGCGAAGAACGGGATCTTGCCGCGGTTCGCCTCGTCGGCGAGCACGGCCACGGCGCCGGCCTGCGCGATCGCCTCGATCGTGAGCACGCCCGGCATCACAGGGCGGTCGGGGAAGTGGCCGGCGAACCACCAGTCGTCCGCGCGCACCTCACGGCGGCCGACGACCCGCTTGCCCGGCACGAGCTCGACGATCTCGTCGACGAGCAGGAACGGAGGCCGGTGCGGGATGAGCTCCATGATCGCGTCCCGGCCGAACGGCGCGGTCGGGACCGTCATGCGGCGGCGTCTTCCAACTTCTCGCGCAGGCGCGCGCGGCCGCGATGTGCATGGCACTTCGCCGTCCCGACGGGCATGCCCGCCGCCTCGGCGATCTCCTCGAAGGAGTAGCCGAGGGCGTCCTTCAGGACGACCACCTGCGCCTGCTGCGGCGAGATGCCGGCGAGCGAGTCGCAGAGCTCGCGACGGAGCTCGGACACGCCGGCGGCCCGCACGGGATCGCCGTCGGGCCCGGCATGAAGGTCGTCGTCGAGCTGGTCGTGCACGCGCGAGCTCGCGCGCTCGGCCGAGTCGCGGCACGTGTTGACGACGAGGCGGTGCAGCCACGTGGAGAACTGCGCGTCGCCGCGGAACTGGTGCAGGCGGACGCAGACCTTCGCGAGCGCCTCCTGCGCCGCGTCCTGCGCATCCTCGGGATCTCGGAGGATGTGGCGCGCGAGCCGCTCGACGCGGGGGGCATGGCGTGCGCAGAGCGCCTCGAGCGCGGCGCGGTCGCCGTCCTTGACACGCGTCACGAGCACTGGATCGCTCAGCTTCTCGTAGACGGGGACGGCCTGCGGGCGCAGCGGCTGCCG
>JAFALP010000232.1 GCA_019234175.1 Actinomycetota bacterium
CTACGACCTCGGCGCCGCGAACGTCCACGTCGGCCCGTCCGACTACGTGCCGTGGCTGACCGACCGCAAGTGGGCCTACATCCGCATGGAGGGCTCCTCGTTCGGCGACGTGCCGCTCAACGTCGAGCTGAAGCTCGAGGTGTGGGACTCGCCGAACTCGGCCGGCATCGTCATCGACGCCGTCCGCCTCGCCAAGCTGGCGCTGAACAACAAGGTCGCCGGCTCGCTCGTCGAGCCGAGCTCGTACCTGATGAAGTCGCCGCCCAAGCAGATCCAGGACGACGACGCGCGCGAGCTGACCGAGACGTTCATCGAGAAGTACCGCCGCACGGCGCCCGTCGAGGCGCCCGCTACGGCAGGCAGCTGAGCCAGGTCACATCCGCAGGCTGGTAGCGGGACTCGGTCGAGAAGCGGATCTCGACCGGGCCCCGCTCCTGCCCGTGCGACGCGAGCAGCGGGTCGTCGCCCGGCTCGAGCACGACCGCGCAATGGCGGCCCGGGTACTCGCCCCAGACGACGACGTCGCCGGCGCGGACGACGATCGGCGGGATGCTCGCCATGTGCTCGAGCAGCGACCCCGTCCAGCCGCGGCCGTCGTAGCCGAAGCCGTTCGGGTCGGGCGCGCCGCCCAGGCGGTAACAGAGCGTCGTGAAGCCGGAGCAGTCGGTCGTCAGCGGCAGCCGCCCGTCGAGCGGGATCGGGCGCACCTCGCCGTAGTGGATCCGGGGCTCGTTGCGGATCCCCCACCGTGCCGCAGCGACGATCCCGTTCCGGATCTCGCTCACTAGACTCGACCCGGAACGATGGCACTTCGCATCGCCCTCGTCACCCCCTTCGCCTGGTCGCAGCCGCACGACGTGAACGAACACGTCGCCGGGCTGGCCGAGGAGCTGCGCCGCCGCGGCCACCAGGCCACCGTCCTGGGGCCGTCCAACCGGGCGCGCGACCTCGCCGCCGGCCGGCGCGCGCTCGCCAACGGCCTGGACGAGGACTTCGTCGCGCTCGGGCCGGCGGTGCCGATCTCGCGGCGCAGCCGCATGGGCGTGCCCGTCGGCGTCCGCGCCAACCTCGCCGTCGCGCTCGCCGCCGGCCGCTTCGACGTCGTCCACGGCTTCGAGCCGGCGCTGCCGAGCCTCTCGTATCTCGCACTCCGCCACGCGGACGCGCTGACGGCGGCGACGTTCTTCTCGCCGGAGCGGCTGTCGTATCCGCCCGGCAAGGCGCAGCGCGACCGGCTGCTCGGCCGCCTCGACGCGCTGCTCGCCACGAGCGAGGAGACGGCGGAGGCCGCGAAGCTCCGCTTCCCGGGCGCGTACGAGGTGGTGCCGCTCGGCGTCGACCTCGCCCGGCACGCGCCCGGCCGGAAGCGGAAGACCGTCGTCCTCGAGTGGCGCCAGGTGGAGCGGCCGCTCCTGCGCGCGGTCGTGCAGGAGCTGGTCGCGCGCACCGACTGGGAGCTGGTGCTCCTGCGCACGCGACCGCTGAGCGGCCGGCCGCCGCTGCCCCGCGCGCTGCGCGGACGGCTGCGCAGCCGTACCGGCTTCGACGGCGACAGCCGTGCGGAGATCTTCCGGTCGGCGTCGATCTTCGTGCCGGCGCTCGACGGCGTCCCGCGCGCGGCGCTCGAGGCGCAGGCCGCCGGCGCCGCCATCGCCGACCCGCCCGGCCGCACCGAGCAGCCCGAGCTCGCCGCCGCCGAGGTGGCACGGCTGCTCGTCGACGACGCGTATCGCGCGCGCGAGGCCGAAGCGGCGACGCGCGCGGCCGCGGGCCAGAGCTTCGACGAGCTGGCCGACCGCGTCGAGGACGTCTACGGGCGGCTCGCCGCCCGCCGCCGCCGGACGGCCGCGTCGACGCGGGAGGACGGCCGCGACTGGATCGTCGTCGACTTGCACATGCACACGAACTGGTCGCACGACTGCTCGACCGACGTCGACGAGCTGCTCGACCACGCGGAGGCGGAAGGCCTCGGCGCGATCGCGGTCACCGACCACAACGTCTTCGGCGGCGCGCTCGAGGCGGTCGAGAAGGCGCGCGGCCGCAAGGTGGTCGTCATCCCCGGCGAGGAGATCAAGACGGACGGCCAGGGAGAGGTCATCGGCCTCTTCCTGCGCGAGGAGATCCCCCGCGGGCTCTCGTTCGGCGACACCGTCGAGGCGATCCGCGCCCAGGGCGGGCTCGTGTACGTCCCCCACCCCTTCGACCGCATGCACGCGATCCCCGACGCGGCCACGCTGCACCGGCACCTGGCGGAGATCGACGTCCTCGAGGTCTACAACGCGCGGCTCCTCTTCGAGGCCTACAACGAGGAGGCGCTCCGGTTCGCGCGGAAGTACAACCTCACGGCCGGGGCCGGCTCGGACGCGCACGTCCTTCCGGGGGTCGGGACGGGTGCCGTGCGCATGCGCCGCTTCTCCGGCCCGGAGGACTTTCTCGTCTCGCTCCGAAGCGCGGAGATCCTGCGCCGCCCCAAGTCGCTCGCGTACCTCCAGGGGCTGAAGTGGGTGGCGCAAGCCAAGGAGAGGGTCCGGTGACCGCGAACCTTCGGTGGGGGCTCAAGTGACCGTGGCGACCGACGAGATCTACGAGAAGTACCTGCAAAAGGCCATCACCGAGATCAACACGCTCGGTGACGAGGTCGCGCAGGCAGGCGGCGGCACGCGCATCCCCGTCGTCGGCTCCGGCCACCCGCTCGCGGACGTGATGCTCCTGAAGTACGCGCCGAAGGCGTCGGAGCTGCAGGAGGGCGTCGCGTTCTTCGGCCGGTCGGGCAACGCCGTCCTCAAGTCGCTGCAGCGGCTGCACGTCGACCCGATGGCGATCTACGGGACGAACGCGATCAAGTTCGCCGACGGATCGGAGGAGGAGTCGCGTCCCTTTCTCCTCCGCGAGCTGCACATCGTGCAGCCGAAGCTCATCGTCGTCATGGGAGAGCAGGCGCTCGCCTTCCTGAACTCGGTCGAGTTCCCGCTCGCGCGGGCGGTCGAGCCGACCGAGGGCGCGCTCCAGACGTTCACTCCGACGATCGAGGCGCTCTACACGCCCGACATCGACGCGTCGCTCGACGAGCAGGCCGAGAAGACCCGTTTCTGGAACGCCTTCAAGCCGCTCGGCGAGTTTTGGGAATCCCTCCCGCCGTATTGAGATTCGCCGGGCTCGCCGCCGTCGTGGTGGCGTGGTTCGTGATCGCGCCGCACACGGGCGGGCTGCCGCTCTGGCCGGACGTCGTGCTCGTGAGCTTCGTCGTCATGCCGGTGACGCTTTTGCTCGTCCCGCTCGCGCTCCCGCTCGCGACCAAGCGCTGGCTCTGGGTCGCGACCATCTGGCTCGCGCTCGCCGCGTTCGGCTTCTCCGAGGCCGGGTGGGGACTGGCGGCGAACTTCGCGAAGCTCTGGGCCGCCGTCTTCGCCGGCTGGGCGTTCCTCGCGGTGTTCGAGCAGCTCTCGTGGGTGGTGATCGTCGCGCTCATCATCCCGTTCGTCGACGCGATCTCCGTGTGGAAAGGCCCGACGCACTCGATCACGGCGCACCACTTCCACGTCTACCAGGACGTCGCCATCGCGTTCCTCGTCCCGGCCGGGCGGGCCGCGTATCTCGGCCCGCCCGACATCCTGTTCTACGCGCTCTTCCTCGCGGCCGCCGAGCGCTGGCACCTGCGGGTCTGGCGGACGTGGATCGCGACGACGCTCATGTACGGCCTCACGATCGTGATCGCCACCGCCGTGCACGTGGGCGGCCTGCCGGCGCTGCCGTTCCTCTCCTTCGGGTTCCTCGTCGCGAACGGCGACCTGTTGTGGACGCGGCTCAGGCCGCGGGCGGCTTCTTCCCCGGCGCAGAGCTGATCGCCGACTCGCCGAAGGTGAACGGCGCCCGGAACGACGCGAGGGTGGCGAAGATGATCCCGATGGCGACGGCGAACCAGCCGCCGCCCGAGTCGTAGCCCCTCACCACCATCGTGAAGCCGAGCCCGACCATCGTGAAGCACAGCACCCACGCCGGGCCCTGCACCCACAGATGGAACCGCTTGACCGGCGCGCCGACCTGCACGTGCAGGTTCGCGTGGTCCTGGATTGGAGCCGCATCGTTCCGGGCCGCAACCGGAGGAGCAGAATCGGTCATGCCTGCCTCCGTGTTCCCGAGTTGACGCGGGAACGCTAACCCGTGCGTTCGAGCAGTGCAACCGCCTCGACGTGCGGCGTGTGCGGGAACATGTCCACCGGCGTGACGCGGAGGAGCTCGTACCCGTACTCGGCGCGGAGCGTCTTCACGTCGCCGGCGAGCGTCG
>JAFALP010000281.1 GCA_019234175.1 Actinomycetota bacterium
CCCTCGCGGCGCTGTCCGCGGCATTCGTGCTCGTCTCCCCCACGCCCGCCTTCGCCGCCGGCGCTCCATGCGGCAGAACGCCCGGCCTGCTGTGCTCGACGGTGACGGTGCCCCTCGACCGCACCGGCGCGGTGCCGGGGACGATCGGGCTCCACGTCGAGGAGCTGCCCGCGACGGGGACGCCCCGCGGCACGGTGTTCCTCCTCGCCGGCGGCCCGGGGCAAGGCTCGGCGCACACGTTCGACCTTGGGACGGTCGCGAATGCGCTCGTCTTCCGCTTCCTCTTCCCCGGCTACACGCTCGTCGCCTACGACGACCGCGGGACGGGCGGCTCCGGCCTTCTGAACTGCCCCGCGCTGCAGACGGCGACCACCGTCACCGGCGAGGACGCGCTCGCGTCGGCGTGCGCGACCTCGATCGGCGCGGGATCGCCCTTCTACGGGACCGTCGACCACGCCGCCGACCTCGACGCCGTCCGCTCCTCGCTCGGCTTCGACAAGATCTCGCTCTACGGCGTGTCGTACGGAACGAAGCTCGCGCTCGCCTACGCATCCGAGTACCCGTCGCACGTCGCCGGGCTCGTGCTCGACTCGGTGCTGCCGACCGACCTGCCGGACCCCTACAGCGCCAACGTCGCGCGGTCGATGCCGGCCACGCTCGACGCCTGGTGCGCCGACGCCTGCAAAGCGGCGACGCCGAACTTCGCCGAGGACGTCATCGCCGTCGCGAACAAGCTCGCCGTGAAACCGGCGAAGGGACTCGTCATCCAGCCGAACGGAAGGACGAAGAGCGACACGCTCGACGGCGCCTCGCTGCTCTCGGTCGTCGTCGACGCCGACCTCAACCCCGGGCTCGCCGCCGAGCTGCCCGCCGCCGTGCACGCGGCGCGGCTCGGAGTGATGGCGCCCCTGCTGCGGCTGCACGCGCTCGACACGCAGACGAACGAGTTGAGCGCGACCGACCTCAGCGCAGGCCTCTTCGCCGCGACCGTGTGCCGTGACGGGCCGTTCCCGTGGGCCGCCGACTCGTCACCCGCGTCGCGGCCGGCGCTGCTGAAGCAGGCCATCGCCGCGCTGCCGGCCGGGACCTTCGGGCCGTTCGGGAACTACGCGGCGCAGCTCGGGAATGCGGTCCTCTGCGACGAGTGGCCGACGCCGTCGGGCGGCGCGGCGATCTCGCCGAACCCGCTCCCGAACGTCCCCGTGCTCGCGCTCAGCGGCGGCTTCGACATGCGCACGCCGACCGCCGGTGCGCAATCGGTGATCGCCCAGTTCCCGCAGGGGCAGCTCGTGGTCGTGCCGGGCGTCGGGCACAGCGTCGTCACCGCCGACCCGTCCGAGTGCGCCGCCGTCGCCGTCCACGATTGGGTCATGAACGGCAGCGCGGCGTCGACGTGCCCGCGCTCGGGGTTCCTCGTCCCGCCGCTGGGCGCGTTCCCGACGACACTGAAGACGAAGGCGGGACCGGCGACGACCTACGCGATCGTGCAGAAGACGATCCGCGAGGCCGACGCCGCCTGGCTCCTCATCAACGCCCAGAGCCCCGTCGCCGGGGTCGCCGGCGGGACGATGACGCCCATCTCGATCGGCGGCTACCGCCTCGACAACTACTCGGTCGTCCCCGGCGTCGCGCTCAGCGGCCAGATCGTCCTCGGCCAGAGCATGGGCGTCACGCTCTCGTTCCACGGGACGATCACCGTCGCCGGGAAGCTCGCCGCGCACGGCGACGTGCAGCTGCTGCAGAACACGCTGACCGGGACGCTCGGGAACCGAACGTTCGGCTAGCGCAGCTTCTCCGCCATCGCCGTGAGGAGCTTCCAGGCGATCGCGGAGTTGGACTCGACGAGGGGCTTGAAGTCCCACGTCGTCATCCCGTAGCAGAGCATGTCGGTGACGGCGGTGACCGTCGCCGTCCGGTCGGAGCCGGTGAGGAGCGCGATCTCGCCGAAGTAGTCGCCGGGGCCGATCGTCCCGCGGTCCTCGCCGTCCACGGTCACCTCGGCCTGGCCCTCGTCGATGACGAAGAAGCCTGCCCCGCCCGCGCCCTGGGAGAGCACGACGTCGCCGGCGGCGACGCGCCGCTCCTGCATGGAGTTGGAGATCTGCTGCAGCTCTTTCCGGTCGAGATCGGCGAAGAGCGGGACGTGCTTCAGCATTTCTGGATCGGGATGGGCCACGGCGGATTTATACACCGCTCCGGACGAGTCCCGCCATCCGCGAGGATGTGGAGGTGAAGGTCACCGTCATCGGCTGCTCGCCCGCTTGGCCGAATGCGGGCGGCGCGCAGTCCGGATACCTCGTCGAGGGCGGCGGCCGGCTTCTCCTCGACTGCGGCCCCGGCGTGCTCGCGCGACTCCGCAACGGCGGCGGCTGGCCGGCGGTGGACGCGATCGCGATCACGCACTTCCATCTCGACCACTGGGGCGATCTCGTCCCGTGGGCGTTCGGCGCGGCGTTCGGCCCCGGCGCCGCAGCGGCGAGGCCCCAGCTCTGGCTCCCGCCCGGCGGCAGCGGACGGCTGCGCGAGCTCGGCGGCGCGCTCGCCTTCAACGGCCAGATCGACCACGCGTTCGCGCTGCGCGAGTACCGCTCGGAGACGCCGTTCACGGTCGGCGGCTTCGAGGTCACGCCGGTGCCGCTCATGCACTACGACGAGCTGACGTTCGGGTTGCGCGTCAGTGACGGCGCGCGCACGGTCGCCTATTCCGGCGACACGGCGCCGACGCCGCGGCTGGCCGAGCTCGCACGCGACGCCGATCTCTTCCTGTGCGAGGCGACACTCGGCGACCCCGAGCCGGCGGAGCGCGGGCATCTCACCGCCGGGGAGGCGACCGACGCGTACGAGGCGTCGGGCGCGCGCCGTCTCCTCGTCATCCACCGTCCGGATGAGCTGCCGCTCGAGCCCGGCGTCGAGCGGGCGTACGACGGGCTAGAGCTCGATCTCTGACAGGGCCCGCGCGGCCTCGGCGCCGAGCAGCCGATGACCTTCGACGGACGGGTGGTCGCCGTCGT
>JAFALP010000305.1 GCA_019234175.1 Actinomycetota bacterium
CGACCGAGACGTCCCCGACCGCGCGTCGAAGACGACGGCGCCGTACGCCGCCGTCCCTCCCGCCAGGCCCCACGCGCGGCAGCGCTCGGCGAGCTCGGGGAGCGAGCGCCCGCTGGCGAGGACGACGCGATGCCTGCGGGCCAGCCCGGCGAGCGCGATCGCACCGTCCGGGCCGATCGCCGGTGCGTCGAGGAGCCTCGTCTCCAGCACGTCGTCGATGTCGACGGCGCAGAGGGCGCCGTCTCCCGTGTGCACCCCGATGAGGGGTGCGAAGTACCGCTGGACTGCGCGGGACGTCGCCCGCTCGACGGCGAGCAGACGCTCGAGCGACCCGCGGCCGACGTAGCGCGCGATGCCGTGATGGACGAGCTGGTACAGGAGCCAGCGCTCGTCCGAGATGGCACCGAGCGCATCCGTGCACGCTCGTCGCACATCGTCGGCGAACGTCCCGTCTGCGACGTTCTCGATCTCGGCGTCGGCGACGACGCCCGCCGCGTCGAACGCCGGATCGAAGCAGAAAGCGGCTCGGCCTGAGGTGACGTTCGTGCTCTCTTCGAACGACACCTTGCGGAGGCCCCGTTCGCCGAGGTCGAAGAACGACTCGACGCGCATGTGTCCATCGGGAACGGTCGGGCTCGCGGGAGCGCAGAGAGCGCGTGCGACGTTCCGCGCGAACGGCCGGACGAGCAGCCGCATCCGTCCGAAGCACCCGCCGAGAAGCGCGCCGAGCCGCTCCCACGCGACGTCGTCGCCGGAGAGCGCAGGCGTCGGATCGTGCGTCACGCCGAGCCTTTCGGCGCGGGCGCGAAGGTACACGGCGACGAACTGCGCGAGACGCTCGTTCGCGCGCCCGACGCGCGACTCGTCCTCGAGCCACTCGCGTCGGAGCAGGCCCTCCTCGAGCCCGGTGACGCGCGGGAGGAACTCCGGCAGACGCTCCGCGATCGTCTCCGCGCGCCTTCCGAAGTATCCGAAGCCGACTCCGCGGAGCAATTCACGACCATCCTCGGAACGTGCACGAACATGCCCGCGGCGGCTTTCGCCGTCGCGAACGCGGGTCCGAATCGCCCACTCGTGCGACGGCAGCGTCACCGCGTCACGGCCGGCGAGCGCATCCGGGAGCCCCTCGCCGAGCAACGGGACGAGCAGGATCTGCGCGCTGCCCGGCACGCCGAGGTGCTCCAACGCTTCGGCGGTTCGGACATATGCGTTTCCCGTACGCGGCGGATCGTCGACGATCAGCACGGTCCGCGCAGCTCGCAGCCTCGCTGCGTCCTCGCGCAGCAGCCGGCGGGCCGGTCGGTGCGTCGTCTCGCCGACCGACGTGTAGCCGGCCGCGCGCAGGTGCGCGGCCACGATCGGTGCGAGGTACGAGCCGGACGTGCGAATGCCGAGGACCGCCAGCGGCGCCGTCCGATCCGGCAGGCGCTTCGCGACTCGGGCAGCGAGGGCCGCGCAGTCGTCGGGATGCTGGTCGAAGCTGCAGAAGCAGTTCGGCAGACGCTGCACTCGCTCGCGGACTGCGGCGAGCGAGGTGCGCGGCGCCGGGCCGGGGAGAACGCCGTTGCCGGCAAGCGCAGTCGCGCACGCCCGGACGACGTCCGCATGCCGGCGCCGAAGAGCGCGCGCGCGGCGCTCGGCCGGGGCGCGGTCGCGCAGGAGGAGCAACACCTTCCGCGCCGCGAGCACGACGGACGCGAGCCGGCGGGGGGCCACTTCGGCGACGCGGGCGAGCGACAGCACGTCGCGCGTGACGTAGTCGTCGAGGATCTGCGCCATGCCGCAGGCGACGAGCAGCGCGTCGGGGGCGTCCGCGCGCGCCAAGCTCTGGCCGAGGAGCTCCTCGAGCTCTGCGTAGGTGAGGAGAACGTTCGCTGGCGTGGCCGCGGCGCGTAACGCTACCGCGCACTCCGCAGCGCTCGGCGCGCGTGGCGCCGCGCTACCCTCCCGGCCGTGCTGGACCTGCGGTCCGGTCCCGACGATGATCGATCTCCATAGCCACGTCCTTCCGGCCCTCGACGACGGCGTGACCACCATGGAGGAGAGCGTCGCGCTTCTGCGGGCCGCACA
>JAFALP010000321.1 GCA_019234175.1 Actinomycetota bacterium
GGTTCACCTGGTAGCCGTCGAACGGCCCCATCCGCGAGGCGATCTCGGCCGACTTGCGGTACGCGCGGCCGGTCATCAGCGCGGTGACTGCCGCCGCGTAGGCGCGGCCCTCGTCGGAGTCGTACGGGAGGCCGCGCGCCATGAGGAGCGCGCCCAGGTTCGCGTAGCCGAGGCCGAGCTGGCGGAACCGCTTCGCGTTGCGGTCGATCTCGGGCGTCGGGTACGACGAGTAGCCGACGAAGATTTCCTGCGCGAGGAACACGACGTCGCACGCGTGCTCGAACGCCTCCACGTCGAACTCGCCGTCCTCGCGGCGGAACTTCATGAGGTTCAGCGACGCGAGGTTGCACGCCGAGTCGTCGATCGACATGTACTCCGAGCACGGGTTCGAGGCGTTGATGCGGCTCGTGTTCGGGAGCGTGTGCCAGCTGTTGATCGTCGTGTCGTACTGGACGCCCGGGTCGGCGCACTCCCACGCCGCCGCCGCGATCTGCCGGAGCAGGTCGCGCGCGTCGAGCGTCTCGATCACGGCGCCGTCGGTGCGGGCGGTGAGGTTGAACTCTTTGCCCTCGGTGGCCGCCTCCATGAACGCGTCGTTCACGCGCACGGAGTTGTTCGCGTTCTGGTACTGGATCGACGCCCAGTCGGGCGAGTCGAGCGACATGTCGTAGCCGGCCTGCTCGAGGACGCGCGCCTTGCGCTCCTCCTTGGCCTTGCACCAGACGAACTCCTCGATGTCGGGATGGTCGACGTCCAGCACGACCATCTTCGCCGCGCGCCGCGTCTTGCCGCCGGACTTGATCGTCCCCGCGCTCGAGTCGGCGCCGCGCATGAACGACACCGGCCCGGACGCGTGGCCGCCCTTCGACAGCTGCTCCTTCGAGGAGCGGAGGTGCGACAGGTTCACGCCCGAGCCGGAGCCGCCACGGAAGATGACGCCCTCGCGGCGGATCCAGTCGAGGATCGACTCCATCGAGTCCTCGATCGAGAGGATGAAGCAGGCGGAGCACTGCGGCTTCTCTTCGAAGCCGACGTTGAACCAGACGGGGCTGTTGAAGGAGGCGTACTGGTTGACGAGGATCGCCTTCAGCTCCGCCTCGAACGTGTCGCGCTCCTCGTCGTCGGCGAAGTAGCCGCCCTGGGTGCCCCAGGCGACCGCCGTGTCGACGACGCGGCCGATCATCTGCCGGACGCTCGACTCCCGCTCGGGCGAGCTCAGGCGGCCGCGGAAGTACTTCTGGGCGACGATGTTCGTCGCCGTCTGCGACCAGAACTTGGGGAACTCGACGCCGCGCTGCTCGAAGGCCGGTCCGTTGCGGCCCGGAATGAGCGCGTCGCGCGTCTCCCACTCGATCTCGTCGAAGGGGTCGCGTCCGGGGATCGTGAAGAAGCGGCGCACGCCGAGGCGGGCGGCCCCGTCGTGGACGCTGTTGACGACCTCATCGGGCGCCGAATTCTTCGTGTTTTGCTGCTCAACGCTCGCCATGTCCGGCCCCCTTCAGAGTAGTGCCACCAGTGTGTCCCGCCGAGCCCGCGAAGCGCCCGAGGGGGACCGGAGGTTAGGGCTCGCGCCGGACGGTGCTGCCCGCGCGGGCGGGAGCGGGCGTGGGGGTGATCCGGCGGGCCTGGAGGCGCCGCGCGAGCCACGTGCCGGCCGCGCTCAGGAGCAGGAGGACGGCGAGGCCGCCGAGGACGAGCAAGGGAAGGGGGATGGACTGCGCGTTGCCCGGGCCGATGTCGCCGGCGACGCGGCTGATGAAGCTCTTGCCGGAGCTGGAACCGCCGCCGCCGCCGCTCGAGCCGCCGCCGGCACCGCCGCCGCTGGTGTTGCCCGAGCCGCCGCCGGGGCCGCTGGAAGGCCCGCTGCTGCCGGGATGCTGGATGGCGTAGAGGAGCGCGCGGTGGATGTCGTCGATCGCGCTCGAGTACTGCTTGATGTCGGGATAGGCGTCGAGGTGCTGGATCGCCTGCGTGTAGCAGGGGACGGCGTAGACGCCCTGGACCTGCCCGTGCGCGAGCCAGTCGTTGACGACCTGGAGCCAGCACTTCGGCGTCGCCTGCCGCGTCGCCGCGGGGCGTGCGGCGGATGCGCCGGCCGCGACCAGCGCAGCGGTCGCGACGAGGGCGACGAGCGCGATCCTCGTCCTATGTCCTGGCGCTCTCACAACCACTCTCGATCTCCCGTGCTCCATACCCGGCGGCACCAAACGTCTCCCTGGCGAGAAGTCTCCCGGACGCCGGTGTTCTCGCAGTAATGCCGATGTAAACCGTTTGTGAACCGGGCCCTCGGCAGCGATTTGCCAATGCTACCGTCACCGCCGGTGCGCCCCCTGGCCGTACGGCGGACGACCTCCGGAGCCGTCATCGTCGCAGGCGCGCTCGCATTCGCAGCATTGTTCCTCGGCGAGGGGACGACGCTCGGCCGCCTCGTCTGGATCGGCGGCGCCGCGCTGCTCCTTGCGGCGATCGTCTCGAGCCTCGTGCTCCTCGGCGTGATCGCCGTGCCGCGTCTCGATCGCGCCGGCTCGCTGTTCCTCGTCGCGCTGTTCGGGCTCGCCGTGTGGTCCGGTCTCACCACCATCTGGTCGATCTCGCCCGAGGACTCGTGGCAGTACACGAACCGGACGCTCGCGTACGCGGCGTTCGCACTCGTGGGAGCGGTCGTCGCCGCGCAGTTGCGCTCGCCCGGCGAATGGTTCGCGCGCGGCGCCGCGCTCCTTCTCGCCGCGCTCTACGGCTGGGCGCTGCTCTCGAAGTGCATTCCGTCGCTCTACACAGACTACGGCCGGCT
>JAFALP010000352.1 GCA_019234175.1 Actinomycetota bacterium
GGTTCTTCCACTTCTGCGGTGGTATCTCCGTCGTGGCCGTCAGCTTCGCCGCGAAATATGTGGAGCTCGCGCGCGGCGCGGCGCTTGCGAGTGCGACGGCCAGAGCAGCGACCGTCACGGCGACCACGAGTGTGATGATCCTCTTCACCTCGGCCCCGTAATATATGAAAAGCCGCCCATGCGTTCATGGGCGCGCGGGCAACCGCCCATCCATGGCCACGCGGACGATCACGCTTCCGTTCGGCTCGACGCACTGCACGAATCGGAATGTGGCTGTCGCTCGGGGACACCTCAGAGCCTCGACGACCCGCCGCGGCGCCTCGGCCGGACGCGCGGCTGCGCAGATCAGCTGCGGCGGACAGACGATTCGGTAGGGAATCAGCACCTCACGTCTCCGTGTCGGGATAATAACATGAGCATCTGTTCATATGAACAGGCCCTCCATCAGCGCGTGTAAAATCGCGGCATGAGCCCACGCGCGCGGTCTCGCCGGTCGGGGCAGATGACGGAGGAGGTCGCCGAGCGCGTTGCGGACGCGATGTTCGCCCTGTCGACGCCGAGCCGTGTGCAGATCCTCGGCTGCCTGCTCGAGGGGCCTCGCACGGTCTCCGACCTGGTGGAGGCCCTGAACATGGAGCAGTCGGCGGTCTCGCATCAGCTCCGCGTGCTGCGGGAGCATCGGCTCGTATCCGCGGAGCGGGAGGGACGCATGCGTGTCTACGGCCTGTACGACGACGACGTCGTCGCGCTCCTGGAATCCGCGGTGCGTCATGTCGAGCGGCGAACCAGGGCCTCGCAGCGGCTGACCGGCCGCCTCCGGCGCTCCTCGGGATAGGGAAGCGCGATCGTGGCGCCGCTTCGAGAGGTTCGGTCGCGGGGCGGGGAAGCCGTGGTCGTCTACCCGCCGTTCGGCGGCTCCGCGGACCGCCGGTCGGTCCTCGACCGCGCCCATCGAGGCGACATCGTCGGCGCGTTCGGACGCGTACCCTCGTTCGACACCGGGCCTCGCCTCTCGGCCCGGCGCCGGCTCGCGACGCTGCTCGCGGTGGCAGGCCCGGGGATCGTGGTCCTCGTCGCCGACAACGACGCCGGCAGCTTCTCCGTGTATGCCCAGGCGGGCCAGAACTACGGGCTCGGCCTCCTCTGGCTGTTCCTGCTCGTCGCGCCCGTCCTGTACGTGCTCCAGGAGATGGTGGCGAGACTCGGCGCGGTCACCGGCGCGGGCCACGCCCGCCTGATCTTCGAGCGCTTCGGCCACCGGTGGGGTGCGTTCGCGCTCGGCGACCTGCTCGCGCTCAACCTCCTGACGCTCGTGACGGAGTTCATCGGCGTCGACTTTGCCCTCCGCTACTTCGGCGTGAGCCGCTACATCTCCGTGCCGCTGGCAGCGTGCGCGCTGTTGCTCTTCACCGTCACCGGGAAGTTCCGGCGCTGGGAACAGGCGATGTACCTGCTGGTGGCGATGAACCTCATCGCCATTCCGCTGGCGTTCCTCGGCCGGCCGCACCCGGCCACGCTCGCACGGGGCGCAGTCCCGGGGCTCCACGGCGAGTTCAGTCCAGGAGGCGTGCTGTTCATGATGGCCATCGTCGGCGCGGCAGTGAGCCCCTGGCAGCTGTTCTTCCAGCAGTCCAGCGTCGTGGACAAGCGCATCACCGCCCGCTGGCTGAATTACGAACGAGCCGATACCGCCGTCGGCACGCTCCTCTTCACCGCGGTCGGCGCGGCGATGGTCGTGACCTGCGCATTTGCGTTCAGCGGCTCTGCCTTCCATGGGAGCTTCGTCGACCTCGGCTCCGCCGCGCACGCCCTCGGCAGTCGATTGGGGCACTCAGCCGGCGCGCTCTTCGCGCTCGTCCTGCTCAACGGCTCCGTTCTCTGCGCGGCCGTCGTGACGCTCACGACCTCGTACGCGCTCGGCGACGTGCTCGGGCTCAAGCACTCGCTCCACCGCCGCTGGCGCGACGCGCCGGCCTTCTACGGCAGCTTCGCGGTGCTCGTGCTGCTCGCCGCCACCATCGAGCTCGCCCCCGGCGTGCCCCTCGGCGCGGTGACGACGATCGTGCAGGCGCTCGCCGCGGTGCTCCTTCCCGGGGCGGCGGTCTTCCTTCTTCTCCTGTGCAACGACAAGGCCGTTCTCGGCCCGTGGGTGAACCCGCGCTGGCTCAACGCCCTCGCGACGCTGATCGTCGGGACCTTGCTCGTCCTCTCGGGGCTCCTGATGACCGTGCTGCTGTTCCCGCACGTCGACGTGCGACTCGTCGCGCTGTTGCTCGGCGCCGGGACGGCGGCGGGCATCATCGCCGCCGGCGCGCTCATCGCCCGGCGAGGCGGGCTCTCGTCTCGCTTCTCCGGCACGCCCTGGGAGCGCGCGACCTGGACGATGCCCGCGCTGGAGACGATCCCCGCCCCGGTGTCGTCGCGCGCACGGACCGTGGGGCTCGTCGCGCTTCGGCTCTACCTGATCGTCGCGGCGCTCCTGCTCGTGGTCAAAGCCGCGCTCGCGATCGCCGCCGGCTAGCGCCTCGGCCTGACGCGGTACCAGCGATATGCGAGCTGCATTCCGAGCTGGCGCCTGTCGCCACGGTGGTCGAATTGGTTCGGGACGAACTTCCTGGCGACGGTCACGTGCACGGCGAAGCCGCCGGCCGGGACGCGCAGCCAGACGACCGAGCTCTGGAGGTTCCGGATCGTCCTGTCGAGCGTCTCGGTCGTCTTCACGAGCGCCGGCTGCTTGTCGACGACATGCATCGTGCCGAGCGCGATCCGAACCCGGCTGGGAGGAATGGGGTAGGTCTCCGGCCGGGAGTAGGCAATGCGAAGCCAGCCGGCAGGTCCGGAGAAGCGGTAGTAGAAGCTGTCGTTCGCCCCGGTCCATCCGTCGGCGTAGATGCCGGTGCAGGCGCTCAACAGGCGGTTCGGCCTCGCGAGCTCGACGAGCGCCCAGGTCTGCAGGCGGCCCCCGGCACGGTGCAGGTGCGTCTTCACGCGCGTGCCGGCGAGGTCGACGCAGGGCAGATCCTCGACGCCGTAGGCGTATTGGATGCCGAGGCCCTCCGGGAGGTTCTGCCAGTAGAGCGCGCCGCTGCGGAGAAGGTTCGGGCTTCCCGAGAAGCCCGGGCCGAGCACGCTGCCGTCGAGGCTCGAGACACGGGCGATCGACCGGTTCCAGAACTCGAGCAGCCACTCGGGGTTCTGATCCACCTCCGCTTCGCCCATGTACAGCGTCGGCTTCCCGCGCGCCACCTGGTCGACCCATGTGAACGGACGATTGAGCGTCGTCGCCTCCGCGCGCGCGATCGAGTTCGTTCCCGCGGACGCCGCGAGCTCGCCCGTGAGGTTCCAGCCGATGACGGCGACGGAGGCGACGACGGTGATCACGAGAGCCAGTTGCGCATTTCGCAGGACGCGGGGCGCGATCAGCACGAGCATGGAGATGACGACCATGACGACGAGCAGCATCCGGACGAAGCCGGGCGTCCACCCGATGTCGCGGTTCGCCTGCTGCACGATGGCGAAGCCCAGGGCGTCCGAGTAGAGCTGAACGCCCATCTGGTACGGGTACTGCGTCACGTGGTAGAGGGCGTATCCCTCCAGGTACAGCGTGTAGGCGCCGGCGACCGCCAGCCCGACGAGGCTCGCCCTTCGGCGTGACGCGACGAGCGCCGTGCCGATGAAGAGCAGTGGGGCGACGTAGATGAGGTTGCGCTCCTCCACGCGAGTCGCGAACTGCGTGGAGAGATACGCCGCCTTCATCGCCGTGTAGAGACCGAAGGCCACGATGCCTCCGACCGCGACGCAGCGGAAGAGGCGCACCCCGCCCTGCGCCGGCTCGCCTCGAGCCGGGAAGAGCGAAGCCAAACCGGCGATGAACGGCAGCACGCCCATGCCGAGTGCGAGCGTTCCTGCCGCCCAGTTGCCTTCGTCGATGATGCGGTGCTTGTAGCCCTGCGTCACCGTCAGCCACTGCACGGAGTGGTGGCTGCCGAACGCGCTGATGACGGAGATCACGCCCAGCACGAGGAGGGCGAATCCCATCCAGTCGCCGGGCGACCAGCTGGACCTCCAGCGTCTCGCAGCGTCGCTCGACCATGCCGCGAACAAGGCGGCGAGGGCGAGGACGGCCGGGACGACGACGAGCTCCCCCTTCACGGCCGGCGCGATCAGGGAAGCGAGGAGCGCGGACCCGATCCACCACCGCCTCCGCGAGAGCAGCGCCTTCGCGATCAGGAAGAAGCACAGGGCGGCGTAGGGATACGCGATCGGCTCCTGCACGAGGTACGACGAGTAGGCGAGCGCCGGAATGGCGCCGGCCCCGGCCGCCGCGAAGAGCGCGGCGGTCCTGCCGACGATCATGCGTGCGAGAAAATACGTCGGGAACACGACGGCGGCCATGACGAGGACGTCGAAGTACTTGATGGCGCTGTACGCGGCGGCGACGCTGTGGATGTGCCAGAAGATCGACGTCGCGTAGGTCCAGATCGAGTCGGCGCCGTGCGGATGGCCGCGTTCCGCCGGATGCCCCGTGGCCGCGATGGCGCGCGAGAGTTGCGTGAACTCGAGCTCGTCGCCGAAGAGCCACGGCGTGACCCTCCGCCAGGCTTCGACCATGTAGATCCCCGACAGCCAGAGATAGACGCTCGCGAGGGGGACGGCTGCGACGAGACGGTCGCCGAGAGCGCCGGCCCGGACCTGATGGCCTGATGTGGCAACGGTGCTCACGTCTTCCGACCCTCTATAGCATGAGAATCCGTTCATTTGCTCATGCTTCAGCGGCCGCGCCGAAGGCAGTTGCATGTATGAAGTACCGCTCATACACTTGTGCATATGAGCAAGTCTTCATATGCGGCCGGGGCGCTCCTCGAGGCGGAGGATGTCCCCCAGCCGCCTGCGAACGAGCTCACGGCCGTCCGTCGACCGGTCGCCGTCGGAAGGCTCCCCGGTACACGACGGTCGAGCCCGAGCTACTGCGTCCGGGCTCCGCTCTCACGATGGCTGGCCGAGCGCGCCGCGACTCTCGCTTCGAACGGCTCGTCGAGGGTGCTCGACTTCGGATGCGGCGACCGGCGCTACGAGCCGGTCTTCGCCCGCGTCGGTGCGGCGTACGTCGGGTTCGACGCTCCGTGGAACCCGCTGGCCGACGTGACCGGCGCACCGGACGCAGTTCCGGTGGCGGATGCGAGCTTCGACATCGTCGTCTGCACGCAAACGCTCGAGCATCTTCCCGATCCGGCGGCGGCAATCCGAGAGCTGCGACGGATCGTTCGGCCCGACGGCCACGTCATCGCCTCGACACACGGGACTGCCGTCTATCACCCGAGCCCAACGGACTACTGGCGATGGACGAGGCCGGGGCTCGAAAAGCTCTTCACCGACAACGCCGAGTGGTCATCGGTGGACGTCGCGCCCGCCCAGGGCACGGCTGCGACGACGGCGATGCTGATCGCCACGTTGATCGATCTCGCGTGCAAACGGCTCCACGTTCGCCCGCTCGCACTCCCCGCGATCTATTTTCTCAACGTGGCCTCGGAGACGCTCGACCGAGCGGTCTCGACCCTGCGGCAACCGATTCCGGGATCGCTGACCGCGACGTTTCACGTCGAGGCGCGTCCGTGACCGCGTGATCCCTCGATAGGGCGACTCCGCGTTTTACGCGGATTTTGCCCACCGCTGCTCGCGTGCGTCGATAACGAGAGAGGCAGGCGTATCGGCAACCACTACGAGACTGAGGGAACAATTCATGAAGAGGAATGTCCTCGGCGCCGTCGTCCTCGCCGCCCTCGCGCTTTCGGCGCCGGCGGCACTCGCGGACAACGGCCCCACCACGACGACGCCGGGCTCCGGCACCGGGTCACCGAGCGCGAAGTGCCAGGGCGGCAGCACGACGACGCCCACGCTCGACACGTCGCAGATCCAGTCCGACATCAGCAAGCTCGACTCCGACATCCAGTCGCGCCACAGCGGGCTCGACGCGGACATCCAGGCGCTCACCGCCGACGCACAGGGCGGGGCGGCCATCGACACGCTGAAGGCCGACCGCTCCAAGATCCAGTCGGACTTCGACGCCGCCCAGTCCGTCGTCAAGGCGGACCGGTCGCAGGTCGAGTCGGACGTGAAGTCGCTCGTGCAGTCGGTCGGCCAGGGCTGCGGCGCGCGCAAGACCGCGCACGACCAGATCCAGCCGCTCCTCCAGAGCGCGAAGCAGGCGCTCCAGAGCGAGCTCGCACAGTTCAAGACGGAGAACGAGCAGCTCCGCGACGCCGCGAAGGCCGCGGTGCAGCAGGACCGCCAGGGGCACAAGGGGCAGGGCGGCCCCGGCAAGCCTCCGACGACCACCACGACTCCCTGACCAACGGGGTGGGCACGGCGCGCCGCGACAGGCGGCGCGCCGTGCCCGCTGCAAAGGGCCGGTATGGCGAAGCGCTGGAGGCTCGTACGTCGCCGCCCAGAAGCCGCGGCCGGCGAGCTTCGTCCGCTCGACGAATCAGGCCGCCGCGACGGGGCGGCCTCTCGAACGGGCGCCTTACTTGCTCAAGGCCTCCATGATCGGTCCCTCCAGCGATTCCGCGTGCTGGTACTGCGAGGCGTTCTGCAGCGTCGCGACGATCTCGTCGACGCTCGTGCCTTTCTCGCAGACGTCGATTGCCGTCTCGTAGGTCTTCTGCGTCGACTTGTTCGTCTTCGCGTTGGTCTTGACGACCGTGTTCGACCCGCGCTCCTGGTAGTTCCGCGAGCACGGCCCGCGACCGGGCTTGGCCTCGTGCTCGACCATCTTCGCCATGTTCGCCTTGCTGACGTTCGGGTACTGCTGCACTGAGACGGGTCCGCTGTTGCACTGCGTGCCCTTGTCGCCGGTGTACGACGTGGTCGTCGCCTGCGTCGGCGGCGTGGTCGGCGCGTGGAGGTACACGAGCAGCGCCTTGTACGCCGCCGTGAGCGTGCACGCACTCCCGCCGGCGCTCGCGGAACTCGACGACGCGAGCACTGCGAACGCCGCCGCAAGGACACAAAGGACTGCACCTCTCTTGAACATGGCTCCTCCTATGGAGCGTTCGCGAATGCCTGCGCGTCCGGCGCGAGGGTCGCGCCGATGTTCGGACCTTCGATCGATGCCCTGTATTTGCTTCCCATCCAGTTGGGCCGGAGCAGGACGCTGTAGCTGCCGTCCGCCTTCGTGGCGACGCCGAGCATCGCCGACCACCCCGACGGATCGGCCGAGCAGCCGAAGCAGTCCAGATAGACGTACTCCCGCAGCTCGGTACCGCTCGGCGTCGGCGAGGAGCCCGTGACCGGCTTCCCCTGGAAGGTCGCCGTCCCGCTCAGATGCGTGCCGGTGGCGGTGATGGTCACCTGCGTCGGGTCGCCGCGCCAGCGGGCCAGGTGGATTGCGGCGGGCTGGCCGGAGGGCGCCCACACCTGCAGCGCGAGCGTCCAGCCACCCGCGGTGCGGACGCTGACCGGCGTGAAGGCGAGGCCGGCGACGGCGCCGAGCTTGGAGACGTCCGGCTGCGGGAGCGACCCGTGGAAGCCCTGGCCCTGGAGGGGGACGACGAACGTCGTCGCGCCCCACGTGACGGCCGCTTCGCCGGTCGCGTCCGCGGCCAGCTTCGCGTGCGTCCCGTTCACGATCCACACCGACGCGTGCGCGGACGCGCAGGTGACGAGCGCTGCCGCAACGAGGGCGCTGAGGGCTCGCAGGCGCGTGCGGCGAGTATCCCTCCGCGCACCGTGCCGATCAAGCAGGCGCGTGCAGCTCCGCGAGGAGCGCGTCGCCCTCGATGCTGCCGAGCCCCGTGCACGCGTCCCAGCCCGGGCCGGCCGCATACCCCGCGACCTCGGGGCCGTACTGGCTCTGCGGCACGGAGTTGTCGCCCGCGACCACGTCGCGGAAGACGGACGCGCGGTAGAGCGTCGGGAGCAGATCGCCGACGGAATGCCCCAGCGCCTGGCCGAGCAGCGCTACGAGGCCGGCGTACAGCGGCGCCACCGCGCTCGTCCCGCCGATCGGCGTGTACGTGCCGTCCACGAGGACGATGTAGCCGGAGGTGATGTCGGCGTTGCCGGCGACGTCGGGAACGCCGCGGCCCGGCTTCTTCGTTCCGTTCACGTTGGCGGGGAGCTTCACCGTCTGCCACGCCGGGACCGGGAAGGCGTCGCTGATGCCGCCGCCGGTCGCCCACCCGTCGCCGTCGTTCCACGTCACTTCCGAGACGATCTTCCCGCCGCTGCCGACGAGCGTCGTCCCGCCGCAGGCGACGACGTGCGGGCTGGACGCGGGGAAGTCGACGTGCGCTTTCGCGTCGCCTCCCCCGTCGCCGGCGCCGTGGTCGCCGGCGGCGGCGAGCACCGTGATCCCGAACGCGGCGGCGTCGGCGAGCACCGCGTCGAACGCCTGCCGTGCTTGCTC
>JAFALP010000369.1 GCA_019234175.1 Actinomycetota bacterium
TCGAGAAGGGCAAGCAGCCGGGCTCGCATCTGCTCTCCGGCGCGGTCGTGAACCCGAGGGCGCTCCGGCGCCTCGGCTATCGCATCGAGGACGTGCCGTCGTACGGCGAGGTGCACGGCGAGGCCGTGTACGTGCTGACGCGGCGCAACGCGCTGCGCATCCCGCCGCCGCCGACGATGCGCAATCACGGAAACTGGGTGTTCTCCGTCTCGCGGCTCGGGCGCTGGCTCGCCGAGCGCGCGGAGGAGGGCGGCGCGACCATCCTCCCCGAGACCGCCGCGGGGACGCTGCTCGTGTCGCACGGGCGCGTGGTCGGAATCCGCACCGGCGACAAGGGCCGTGGACGCGACGGCGAGCCGCTCGCGAACTTCGAGGCCGGCTCCGACATCGTCGCCAAGGTGACGGTGCTCGCGGAGGGAACGCAGGGGCATCTCACCGGCGTCGCGCTCGACCACTTCGGCCTGCGCGGCGCCGAGCCGCAGGTGTGGGAGCTCGGCGTGAAGGAGGTGTGGAAGGTGCCGCGCCCGCTCAAGAGCATCGTGCACACGATGGGCTGGCCGCTGCGCACCGCCGCGAAGTACCGCGAGTTCGGCGGCTCGTTCATCTATCCGATGGGCGACGACATGCTCACCATCGGGATGGTCGTCGGGCTCGACTATCGCGACGCGGAGCTGTCGGTGCACGACGTCCTGCAGGAGCTGAAGACGCATCCGAAGATCCGGAAGATGCTCGAGGGCGGCGAGCGCGTCGCGTGGGGCGCGAAGACGATCCCGAGCGGCGGCTGGAACTCGCTGCCGACGAAGCTGTACGCGCCGGGGCTGCTCATGTGCGGCGACGGCGTGGGGCTCGTGAACATCCCGACGCTCAAGGGCGTGCATTACGCGATCGAGTCCGGACGACTCGCGGCCGAGTCCGCGTTCGCGTCGCTGCAGCGCGGCGCGACGCCGGCGGCGTCGCTCGCGCAGTATGACGACGCCGTACGCTCCGGCTTCATCGGCCGCGACCTGTACGAGGTGCGCGACATGCGCCAGGTCTTCGGACGCGGGTTCTTCGTCGGCGGCGCGCTGGCGAGCGCGATGACGATCTCGAAGGGAAGGCTCGCGCCCGGCCGCATGCATGCGGAACCGGACGCGGAGCAGCCGCTGCTCGCGTCGAGCCGCGCGTCCTCCTATCCCGGGCCGGACGGAACGCTCACGTTCGACAAGCTCTCGTCCGTCTTCCTGTCGGGGAACAAGACCCGCGACGACCAGCCGAACCACATCCGCATCGAGCGCCGCGTGCCGCGCGAAGTGGCCGACATGTGGATCAACCTCTGCCCGGCGCAGGTGTACGAGCTCGGCACCGAGGGCGGCGACGGTACCGTGACCGTGCAGGTGGCGCCGTCGAACTGCGTCCAGTGCGGCGCGATCACCGCGAAAGGCGGCCGGCTGACGCCGCCCGAGGGCGGCTCCGGGCCGGAGTACACGGTCACCTGAGTCCTTACTGCGGCTTGAGACTTTTCTAACGGCGACCCTCTAGCCTCCGTGCCGTGGAGCTGCATCGCATCGCGGACGACCTGGAGAGCCACGCCTGGTACGAGGAGCTCTTCGTCCGGACGATCGGCGACGTCGAGGCGTTTCTGGCACGCTGGACGGCGTTCGAAGCCGTGGTCGCGGGCTTTACCGCGACCGAACAGGATTCTTAAGCAGTCCACAGGGATTCCTTCTTCAATCTGACTGGTGAAAGCGGCGGCCGCCCTTCTCGTCGTGCTCGGCGCGTTCGCCGCTGCCGGTAGCGCCACGGCCGCACCCGGGATCCACCACTCCTCCAGCACGAGCACGAACTGGGCCGGTTATGCGGTGAACGGCCAGACGTTCACGGACGTGAAGGGCTCGTGGGTGCAGCCGGCCGTCACGTGCGCGGCGCGGTCGTCGACATACTCGGCGTTCTGGGTCGGGATCGGCGGTTTCTCCGCCGGGAACGGCGGCCTCGAGCAGATCGGCACCGAGTCCGACTGCCGCGCCGGCTACCCCGTGTACACGGCGTGGTACGAGCTGCTGCCGGCCGACTCCACGCCGATCGCGCTCACGATCTCGTCCGGCGACACCGTGTCCGCGGAGGTCAGCGTGAACGGGCCGGTGGCGACGCTCACGCTCACCGACGTGACCACGAATCAGACCTTCACGACGCAGCAGACGCCGTCGCTCCTCGACACCTCGTCGGCGGAGTGGATTGCGGAGGCGCCGTCGCAGTGCGGCGGCCGGAACCGCTGCACGCCGCTGCCGCTCGCGAACTTCGGCACCGTCCAGTTCAGCGGCTCGTCCACGACGGCGAACGGCCACGTCGGCACCATCTCCGACGCCAGCTGGAGCTCGACCGCCATCGACCTGGGCGGCGGTGCGGGCTCGGCGTCGGCCGCGGCGCTCTCGACCGACGGCTCGAGCTTCGCCGTCACGTATCAGTCGGCGGCGCCGCCGGTGACGATCGTCCCGCGCCGCGGCCGCGGCCGGTGGTCGCCGCCGCCGCAGCGCCGCCGCATCTGACGTCTACTCCGACTGCAGGAACGGGTACCGGTAGTCGGTCGCGGGGACGAACGTCTCCTTGATCGTCCGCGGCGACACCCACCGGATGAGGTTCCACATCGAGCCGGCCTTGTCGTTCGTGCCCGACGCCCTCGCGCCGCCGAACGGCTGCTGTCCGACGACCGCGCCCGTCGGCTTGTCGTTCACGTAGAAGTTGCCGGCGGCGTAGCGCAGCCGCTCCTCCGCCTCCTCCACCGCCGCGCGGTCGCGCGCGAAGACGGCGCCCGTGAGCCCGTACGGCGCGCCCGAGTCGACGAGGTCGAGCGTCTCGCCGTAGCGCTTCTCGTCGTAGACGAACGCGGTCACGACGGGGCCGAAGAGCTCCTCGCGCATGGTCCGGAAGCCGGGGTCGCTCGTCTCGATCACCGTCGGCTCGACGAACCAGCCCTGCGAGTCGTCGTAGCCGCCACCGACGAGCACGGACGCCGTGCCGTTCGACGCGTTCGCCTCGTCGATCGCCTGCTTCTGCGTCGCGAACGAGCTCTTGTCGATGACCGCGCCCATGAAGTTCGAGAAGTCGCCGACGTCGCCGACGCGCAGGGTGCGCACCTCCTCCACGAGACGCTCGCGCAGCTCCGGCCAAAGGTTCGACGGCGCGAAGACGCGCGACGCGGCGGAGCACTTCTGCCCCTGGTACTCGAACGAGCCGCGGACGATCGCCGTCGCGAGCGCCTCCACGTCGGCTGACGGATGCGCCACGATGAAGTCCTTGCCGCCCGTCTCGCCGACGATTCGCGGATAGTTGCGGTACTTCCCGGCGGCGATGTTCTCGCCCACCGACTTCCACATGCCGTTGAACACGCCGGTGGAGCCGGTGAAGTGGATGCCGGCGAGGTCGGGGCTGGCGAGCGCCGGATCGCCGATCTCGGCGCCGTTGCCGTAGACGAGGTTGATGACACCCGGCGGCAGGCCGGCCTCCTCGTACAGCTTCATGAGCCAGTACGCCGAGTAGGCCGCAGTCGACGCGGGCTTCCACACGACCGTGTTGCCCATGAGCGCGACCGACGACGGCAGGTTCGCGCCGATGGCGGTGAAGTTGAACGGCGTCACCGCGAAGACGAAGCCCTCGAGCGGCCGGTACTCCAGGCGGTTCCACACGCCGGGCGACGAGACGGGCTGCTCCTCGTAGATGCGCGTCATGAACTTCGCGTTGAAACGCCAGAAGTCGATCACCTCGCAGGCGGAGTCGATCTCCGCCTGGTGCGCCGTCTTCGACTGGCCGAGCATCGTGGCGGCGTTCAAGGTCGAGCGCCACGGGCCGGCGAGCAGCTCCGCCGCGCGCAGGAACACGGTCGCGCGCTCCTCCCACGGTGTGCGCGACCAGTCGTTCCACGCGTCCGCCGCCGCCTTGATCGCGCGGTCGACCTCCTTCGCGCCGCCCTTGTGCACGGTGGCGAGGACGTGCGAGCGCTTGTGCGGCTCCACCGCCTCGAACGTGTCGCCGGTGCGGACCTCCTCGCCGCCGATGACGAGCGGGATGTCGAGCTGCTGCGACTCCATCTCCTGCAGGCGGAGCTTGAGCTCGGCGCGCTCGGGAGTCCCCGGCGCGTAGCTGCGGACCGGCTCGTTGTACGGCTCGGGAACTCGTGAGATCGCGTGTGTGCTCATGGGGCGATTCTAGGATTCGGAGGGTGCGGACGACGCAGGTGGCCTACGAGGCCGACGGCTGGGGCGTGGGGGAGCTGGTGGTCTCCGGCGGGCGCGTCGTGTGGCACGAGCTCCCGCACCCCACCTTGCGGACGGAGCCGACGGGGACCCACGAGATCGCCGAGATGCTGCAGGCGTACTTCGCCGGCGAGGACGTCGAGCTCGCCGGGGTGGCGGTCGACCTCGAGTACGACAGTCCGTTCTTCACGCGGTGCGCGGAGGCGCTGCGGGCGATCCCGCGCGGCGAGGTGGTGACGTACGGCGAGTTGGCGGCCCTTGCCCGTGCGCCGGGCGCCGCGCGCGCGGCGGGGACCTTCTGCGCGCGCAACCGGCTCGGGCTCTTCGTGCCGTGCCATCGCGTCGTCGCCGCCGGCGGGCTCGGCTCGTACGGCTCGTACGGCATCGAGTACAAGCAACGGCTGCTGGAGCTCGAAGGTGCTCTCTGAGGATCTCCGCAACGAGCTCGCGGCCATCGCCCCGGCGTCGGACTGCGACCGGCTCGCCGAGCTGTCGGGGCTCTTCCACGTCGCCGGGAGCGTCCATCTGCGCGGGCGGGGCGAGGTGGGCGTTCACCTCGACCTCGTCAGCTCCGCGGTCGCTCGGCGCGCGTTCACGCTCCTGCGCGCCTTCGACGTCGAGTCCGAGATCCGCACGTACCAGCGCGCCGCGTTCGACCAGGCGACGCGCTACCAGCTGCACGTGGAGGGAACAGCGCGCGCGTACGAGACGCTCCATCGCGCCGGCGTGCTCGACGCGTCGCACCGTCCGCTCGACCATCCGCCGGGACGCGTCGTCGCCAAACGCTGTTGCCGGAATGCGTACCTCCGCGGTGCGCTGCTCGGCGCCGGATCGCTGAGCGGTCCGCGCGACCCGCACCTGGAGATCCGCACCGCGGAGATCGAGGGCGCCCGCTTTCTCGCCGGCCTCGCCGGCATGCAGGTGCTCGACCGCGGCCGGCATGCGATCGCGTACGCGAAGGGGACGGAGGCGATCGCCGACGTCCTCGTCGCCGCCGGCGCGGCCGACACGGTTCTCGTCCTCGAGGAGCGCTCGGTGATGGCGGCGACGCGGGCGGACGCGAACAGGCTCGCGAACGCCGACCATGCGAATCTCGTGCGCACGAGCCGGGCGGCGCACGCGCAGCTCGAGGCCTTGCGGAACCTCGACGTGGAGGCGTTGCCGGACGATCTGCGCGAGCTGGCGGAGTTGCGTCTCAGGCACCCGACGGCGTCGATCGCCGATCTCGCGAGACGGTCGAATCTCAGCAAGGCGGCTGCGTACCGCCGGCTTCGACGGTTGCAGGAGCTGGCTGGGTCGGCGGCGGGGCGAGAGTCGTGACGGCGGGGGACCGGGAGGCTCCGAGGACGACCCTCCCGGCCCTGCAACCACACCCGAGACCGTGGTGACGGACGGGGTCTGAATCCGCCACCGGACGAGCGCGGACCCGCCGTTGCCGAGTATGACGACTTATGTGCGAAACGCGCTAGGGCCTTTTGAAGTCGTAACCCGGTCAACTGCGGGCTTGTACCGAAGCCCCCGCGACCGCGCTCGTTAGACTCGAAAGCGAAGAGATCAAGAGACGAAAGGGTCAGCTGCGATGGCGAAGATCAGGGTCGGGATCAACGGATTCGGGAGGATCGGGCGCAACTTCCTGCGCGCCCAGCTCGAGCGGGGCGGCGACTTCGAGATCGTGGCCGCGAACGACATCGGCGACACGAAGACGATGGCGCACCTGCTCAAGCACGACTCCGTGCTCGGCACCCTGGACGCGAAGGTCGAGGCCGGTGACGGCTTCATCCGCGTCAACGGCCACGAGATCCGCTTCACGACGGAGAAGGACCCGGCCCAGCTTCCGTGGGAGGAGCTCGGCGTCGACGTCGCCCTCGAGTCGACCGGCATCTTCACGAAGCGCGACGGCGCCGAGAAGCATCTCGAAGCCGGGGCGAAGAAGGTCGTCATCTCCGCGCCGGCGACCGATCCCGACATCACCATCGTGCTCGGCGTCAACGACCGCGAGTACGACCCGGAGAGGCACAACATCATCTCCAACGCGTCCTGCACGACGAACTGCGTCGCGCCGCTCGCGAAGGTGCTGCACGAGGCGTACACGATCGAGCGCGGCTTCATGACGACGATCCACGCGTACACGAACGACCAGCGCACGCTCGACCTCCCGCACCCCGACCTGCGCCGCGCGCGCGCCGCCGCCATCAACCTCATCCCGACGTCGACCGGCGCCGCCAAGGCGATCGGCCTCGTCCTGCCCGACCTCAAGGGCAAGGTGGACGGCATGTCGATGCGGGCCCCGGTCCCGGTGGGCTCCATCACCGACCTCGTCGTCGAGGTGGCGAAGGAGACGACGGCGGACGACGTCAACGCGCTCTTCGAGTCGAAGGCCGACACGGGCGACTTCGAGGGGATCCTGCAATACACGGACGAGCCGATCGTCTCCTCCGACATCGTCCACTCCTCGTACTCGTCCATCTTCGACAGCGAGCTGACGATGGTGAACGGGAACCTCGTCAAGGTGTTCGGCTGGTACGACAACGAGTGGGGCTACAGCTGCCGTCTCGTCGATCTCGTGGCGAAGATCGCCGAGACGATTCCCGCCGCCGTCGCCGCGTAATGCGCACCCCGCGCTCGGTCCGCGAAGCCGACGTCGCCGGCAAGGTCGTCCTGGTCCGGGCCGACCTGAACGTCCCGCTCGAGGGCGGCGCGGTCGCCGACGACACGCGCATCCGCGCGTCGCTGCCGACGCTGCAGCTGCTGCTCGACCGGAGCGCGGGCGGCATCCGCGTCTGCTCCCACCTCGGCCGGCCCAACGGCGTCGACGAGGCGTTCCGGATGGCGCCGGCCGCGGCGCGGCTGCGCGAGCTGCTGCCGGACGAGCGGATCACCGTGCTCGAGAACACGCGCTTCAACCCCGGCGAGACGAAGAACGACGTCGGCTACGCGCGCGAGCTGGCCGACGGCTGCGACCTGTACGTCGACGACGCGTTCGGCTCCGCGCACCGTGCGCACTCCAGCACGGAGGCGGTCGCGCACCTGCTGCCCGCCTACGCGGGGCTGTTGCTCGAGGAGGAGCTCACGCACCTCGGCACGCTCCTCGGCGACGTCGATCGGCCGTTCGTCCTCGTCTCCGGCGGCGCGAAGGTGGACGACAAGGTCGGCGTCCTGCAGCACCTGGGCGGCCGCGCCGACGCGGTGCTCATCGGCGGGAAGATGGCAGAGCAGCTGCGGGCGGACAACCCGCTCGACTTCGAGGTCCAGCTGCCCTCCGACGTCGTCGGCGCGGCTGCGTTCGAGGCCGACGCCGAGGCCGGCGTCTTCGCCGTCGACGAGCTGCCGGACGGATGGCTCGGCCTGGACATCGGCCCGGAGACGCGCAGGGCCTTCGCACAGCATCTCGCGGGCGCGCGGACGATCTTCTGGAACGGCCCCATGGGCGTCTTCGAGTGGCCGCGCTTCGCCGACGGGACGAAGGCCGTCGCCGAGGCCGTGGCCGCGAACGGCGGCTACACCGTCGTCGGCGGCGCCGACTCGGTGCGCGCGTTGAACCAGCTCGGCCTCTCCGAGAAGATCTCGTGGGTGTCCACCGGCGGCGGTGCCAGCCTCGAGCTGCTCGAGGGAAAGGAGCTGCCCGGCGTGGCCGCCATTCCGTCGTGACCATCGCCGGCAACTGGAAGATGTTCTTCGGTCCCGAGCCGATGGAGCTGGCGGACCTCGACGCGATCGTGGCGCCGCCGTACACGCGCCTCGTCGACTGCGTGGAGGCCGGCCTGACGACGTACGCGCAGAACGTCCACTGGGAGCCGCAGGGCGCGTACACGGGCGAGATCTCCGCGCCGCTCCTGCTCGCGCTCGGCGTGCGCGGGTCGATCGTCGGCCACTCCGAGCGGCGGCAGTCCTTCGGCGAGACGGACGAGACGGTCGGCCTCCGCACCCGCGCCGCGCTCGACGCCGGCCTGCACGTGATCGCCTGCATCGGCGAGACCCGCGAGGAGCGCGAAGGGGGCGAGATGGAGAACGTGCTCCGTCGCCAGCTCTCTGTGCTCGAGCCGCACCCGAACCTCGTCATCGCCTACGAGCCGGTGTGGGCGATCGGAACGGGGCTGACCGCGACGCCGGAGATCTGCCGCGACACACACGGGTTCATCAAGACGATCATCGACGTGCCCGTTCTCTACGGCGGCTCCGTCAACCCCGGGAACGCCGAGGCGCTCCTCTCGCAACCGTGCGTGGACGGCGCGCTCGTCGGCGGAGCGTCCCTCGACGTCGAGTCCTTCACGGCGATATGCCAGACCGCGGCACGTATCCACTCGTAGTCCTCGTCATCCTCGACGGCTGGGGCTGCGCGCCGCCGGGCCCGGGGAACGCGGTCGACCTCGCGCGCACCCCGGTCTTCGACCGCATCTGGGCGCAGTACCCGCACACGACGCTGAGGGCGTCCGGCGAGGCGGTCGGCCTCCCGCCGGGCCAGATGGGCAACTCCGAGGTCGGCCACCTGACGATCGGCTCCGGCCGGATCCTCTTCCAGGACCTCATGCGTGTGAACACGTCCATCGAGACGGGCGCGTTCTTCGAGAACGAGGCGCTGGGCTCGGCATTCGAGCGCGGCGAGAACGTCCACCTGCTCGGGCTCGTGTCGCACGGCGGCGTGCACTCGCACATCGACCACGTGCAGGCGCTGTTGCAGTTCGCTCCCGAGAAGACCTGGATCCACGCGTTCACCGACGGCCGCGACGTCTCGCCGCACTCGGCCGTGCACGACCTCGCCGACCTGCCGGTCGACCGCATCGCCACCGTCGCCGGCCGGTACTGGGCGATGGACCGCGACCACCGCTGGGACCGCACCGTGCGGGCGCTCGACGCGATCGTGCACGGCGCGGGCGAGCACGCCGCCGACCCCATCGCGGCGGTGCAGGCGAGCTACGACCGCGGCGTCACCGACGAGTTCGTCGAGCCGGTGGTGATCGACGGGCGTCCCCGCCTCGATCCCGAGCGCGACACCGCGATCTTCTTCAACTTCCGTCCCGACCGCGCGCGGCAGCTCTCGGAGAAGCTCGGCGAGCTCGGTGTCGACCTGACGACGATGACGCGCTACCGCGAGGACTTCGACTTCCCGGTCGTGTTCCCCGAGCAGCCCGTGGCCATGGTGCTGGCGGAGGCGCTCGCGCAGCACGGCGTCCGCCAGCTGCACGCGGCCGAGACGGAGAAGTACGCGCACGTCACCTACTTCTTCGACGGCGGCCGCGAGGCGGAGTTCCCCGCCGAGATGCGGCTGCTCGTGCCGTCGCCGCGCGACGTGGCGGGGTACGACGAGAAGCCGCAGATGTCGGCGCCCGAGCTCGCCGACCGCTTCGTCGAGGAGATCGGCGACGACTTCGCGTTCGCGGTCATCAACTTCGCCAACCCGGACATGGTCGGCCACACGGGCGTCATCCCGGCGGTGGTCGAGGCGGTGGAGACGACCGACGCCTGCCTCGGCCGTGTCCTCGAGGCGGTGGGCCGCCTGGGCGGTATCTGCCTCGTCACCGCCGACCACGGCAACGCCGAGAAGCTCCTGGAGGACGACGGCGTCAGTCCCCACACGGCGCACACGACCAATCCGGTGCCGCTCGTGGTCACGGCTCCCGGCCTCGCGCTCCGGGAGGGCGGCGAGCTGTCCGACCTGGCCCCGACCGTCCTGGCCCTCCTCGGCTTCGAGCAGCCGCCCGAGATGACCGGGCGAAATCTCATTCCCCATCTCTCCTGGACAGGGCTATGATGGGCGCCACTTGTCGCTGCCCCAGCCTGATCCTGGCGTCCTGCGGAAGGCGCAGCGGGGGGACGATCGCGCCTTCTCCATCATCGTGCGCGCGTATCAGGTCCCCGTCTTCAACTATGTCCTGCGCCTGGTCGGAGACCGCTCGCTCGCCGAGGACCTGACGCAGGAGGTCTTCCTCCGCGTCTACCAGGGCCTGCCGCGCTTCTCGCTGCGGTCGAAGTTCACGACGTGGCTCTTCCAGGTGACGAAGAACCGCGTGCTCGACGAGCTGCGTGCCGTCGAGCGGCGGCCGCGCGCGACCGTCGACATCGACGACGCGCCGGCGCTCGAGGTGCTCGACGCGCCGTTCGAGCGCCTCGAGGCGATCGACGCCGTGTGGCGCGCGGTCGAGAACCTCAATCCCGACCTGAAGCTCGCGCTCCTGCTGCGCGACGTCGTCGGCCTCTCGTACGGCGAGATCGCCGACTCGCTCGAGATCACGCTCGCCACCGTGAAGTGGCGGATCTACAAGGCGCGCGAAGACGTGCAGCTCGCGCTCGCGCGCGAGGGCATCACCTTCTACGCCGCCGAGCCCGAGCTCGGCGCCGAAGCCGCGCCGCTCCTCTAGAGCCCCTGCTCCAACCGGGCGGCGAGCGCCTCCGGCAGTCCCGCCTCGCGCATCTCCGACTGCGTGCGCGCGACGTCGTACTCGACGCGTTGGAACGTCGCGACGCGGCGGTCGAGGTCGAGGTCGAGCCACGCGGCGTCCGGGTTGCCGTCGCGCGGCTGTCCCACCGATCCCGGGTTGAGGAGGACGCGGCCATCGAGCGCGACCTCGTCGCCGTCGGCGGCGAGACCGCCGGCGAGCGCGTCCTCGCGCCACGTCACCTCCAGGGCGACGTGGCTGTGGCCGACGAGCGCGATCGGAAAGGGACTGAGCACGAGCGTCGCCACCGCCGCCTCGTCCGAAAGGACGTACTCCCACACGGGGTCGCGGGCGCTCCCGTGGTACATGGCGATCTCGTCGCGGACTCCCTCCGGATCGAGCGTGCCGAGGAACGTCCGTGCCCGTTCGGTGAGCACGTCCCGTGTCCAGCGCGCCGCCACCGCCGCGTCGCCGCTGAACTCGCTCAGGTCGATCGTCCCGCGCACGGCGAGGTCGTGGTTGCCGCCGAGACAGAAGGCGGCGCGCTCCTCGACGATGTCGCAGCATTCGTTCGGACGCGGGCCGTAGCCGACGACGTCGCCGAGGCACCACAGCTCGTCCGGCGGCGTCTCGTCGACGGCTGCGAGCACCGCCTCGAGCGCCGCGAGGTTCGAGTGCACGTCCGAGAGGACGGCGACTCGGGTCAGCGGTCCGGTGCTTCCGGCAGGTTGCGGATCCCCTCGGTCGTCTGCCACTTCGACCAGGAATCCTGCAGGGCTGCCATCAACTCCTCGATGAAGCGCGGCGACGCGTTCACGCGGGCGACGACGGCGCCTGGGACGTCGCCTTCTTCGACCTCGTGCTCGATCCGCGCGAAGGTCAGCGTGAACTCGTAGCGGGAGAAGCTGATGTTGGCGAAGTTCGCGTAGACGCCGGCGATGTCGGCGGGATCGAGGTGGATGTTGAGCCGGCGCTCGCCGGTCTCCTCCTGGGGCTCGTCCTCGTCCACGCGGCCACGATACTAGGCGGTCATGGACGCCGTCCGCCGCCTCCGTCAGGTCGAGAAGCTCATGCTCGCCGTCGCCGCGACGCTGGCCGTCGGGACCGTCGGGTTCCGCCTGATCCTGCACGAGTCGTGGTTCCAGGCGTTCTACCGCGCCGTCATCACGGCGACGCTGACCGGCATGGACTCGATCCCGAAGGGCGACGGCGCGCGGGCGCTCTCGATCGTGATGGTGATCGCCGGTCTCACGATCATCGCCTACTCCGGCGCGGTTATCGTCGAGGCGATCGCAGGCGGGATCCTCACCGGGGTCGTCGCCGAACGACGCAGGGAGCGGACCATCCAGAACCTCAGCGACCACTACATCATCTGCGGCTACGGGCGCGTCGGCCAGCGCGTGGCGGACGAGTTCCGCGCGAGCGGGGCGAGGTTCGTCGTCATCGACGTGAACGACGGCGCCATCGAGATCGCGAGGGAAGCCGGCTACCTCTTCATCCAGGGCAACGCGACCGAGGACGAAGACCTCGCCCAAGCGGGGCTGGCGCGCGCGAAGGGCATCGTCGTCGCCTCCGACTCGGACGCGGACAACCTCTACATCGTGCTGTCGGCGCGTGCGCTTCGCCCCGACTTGCAGATCGTCGCCCGCGGCTCCGACGAGGACGCGGCGAAGAAGCTCAAGCTCGCCGGCGCCGACCGCGTCGTGCTCCCGTACACGAGCGCGGGCCGGACGATGGCGAACCTCGTCCTTCGCCCTCAGGTGACGGAGTTCCTCGACACGGTGACGACGTCGATGGGGCCGGACCTGCACATGGCGGAGATCGAGGTCCACCGCACCTGCACGCAGGCGGGCAAGACGATCCGCGACATCCGCGTGCGCAAGGAGACGGGCGCGATCATCGTCGCGCTCCGCCGGCACGACGGCACGTTCGAGACGACGCCGGAGCCGGACGAGACGATCGAGCCCGGCGACGTCATCGTCGGCGTCGGCACGAACGAGGAGCTGCAGAAGCTCGAGGACCTGTTCAGCGTTGGCGGCTGATCCGGTCAGCGCCCTCGCCGAGTCGCTCGGCTCGGAGGTGGTGCTCGAGCGGCCGGGCGAGGCGACGCACGGCGACTACGCGACGAACGCGGCGCTGCGGCTCGCGGGCACCAGGCGGAAGCCGCCGCGCGAGCTCGCGCTCGAGCTCGCCGCACAGGCGGAGTCGCTGCCGGCGGTGGAGCGCGCGGAGGTCGCAGGCCCGGGCTTCGTCAACCTGTTCCTCGGCGACGCCTGGTTCGTCGACGCGCTCTCGGTCATGCTCGATCAGGGCGTTGCGTTCGGCGCGGACAGCGCTGCCGAGCGGCTGAAGATCCAGGTGGAGATGGTGTCCGCGAACCCGACGGGCCCGCTGCACGTCGCGCACGGCCGGAACGGCGCATACGGCGACTCGGTCGCGCGGCTCCTCGAGTTCGCGGGGCACGACGTCTCGCGCGAGTACTACTACAACGACTCCGGCGGGCAGATGGAGCGGTTCCGCGCGTCGGTCGACGCTGTGCGCCGCGGCGAGGAGCCGCCGGAGGACGGCTATCGCGGCGACTACATCCGCGACCTCGCCGCGAAGCCGGGCGACCCCGTGCCGGAGATGCTGCACCGCATCGAGGAGACGCTCGAGCGCTTTCGCGTCCACTTCGACACGTGGGAGCGGCAGAGCGTCGTCGAGCGGCGGCTGCCGGAGCTCCTGCCGAAGCTCGACACCTACGAGAAGGACGGCGCGCTGTGGGCGCGCTCCTCCGCGTACGGCGACGACGAGGATCGCGTGCTGCTGCGTTCGGAAGACCGGTCGCCGACGTACCGCGCCGCCGACGTCCCGTACCTCGTCGAGAAGATGGACGCGGGATTCGGACGCGCGATCTACGTGCTGGGCGCGGACCACCACGGCACGCGCAACTGGTACGCGGCCGTCGCGCGCATGCTCGGGTACGACCCGGAGCGGATCGAGGTGCTGCTCTATCAACTCGTCCACCTGACGAAGGGCGGCGAGCAGGCGCGCATGTCGCGCCGCCGCGGCGACATCGTCTTCCTCGACGACTTCCTCGACGAGATCGGCGTCGACGCGGGGCGGTGGTATCTCGTCAGCCGCGGGCCGGACCAGACGATCGAGATCGACGTCGACCTCGCGGCCGAGCGGTCGCAGAAGAACCCCGTCTACTACGTGCAGTACGCGCACGCGCGCATCGCGGGGATCCTCCGGAACGCCGAGGGCGCTGCCGGCGCGGTCACGCTCGCCGAGCCGCTCGCACCGGAGGAGCGCGAGCTGGTGAAGCGGCTCGCCGAGTTTCCCGAGGTGGTGCGGGACGCGACCGAGCGCCGCGGGCCGCAGGCGATCCCCGCGTACGCCATCCGGGTCGCCGACGACTTCCACCGCTTCTACCACGAGCATCGCGTGCTCGAGAGCGAGCAGGAGGCGTTCCGGCTCGCGCTCTGCCGCGCGACGCAGTCGGTGATCGCGCGCTCGCTCCAGCTCGTCGGCGTCGACGCGCCTGAAAGGATGTAGCGCCGTGAGCGCGCGGCAGGCCCCGGACCGGAACATCGCCATGGAGCTCGTCCGCGTGACCGAGGCGGGGGCGATGGCCGCCGCGCGCTGGATCGGCCGCGGCGACAAGGAAGCGGCGGACAAGGCGGCCGTCGACGCGATGCGCTACGTCCTGGACAGCGTCGCCATGCGCGGCGTCGTCGTCATCGGCGAGGGAGAGAAGGACGAGGCGCCGATGCTCTACAACGGCGAGCAGGTCGGGAGCGGGGAGGGCCCGGAGGTCGACGTCGCCGTCGACCCGCTCGAGGGCACGCGGCTGACGGCGCTCGGTCAGCCGAATGCGATCACCGTCATCGCCGTCGCCGAGCGGGGGACGATGCTCTTCCCCGGCGCGGCGCTGTACATGGAGAAGATCGCCGTCGGCCCGGCGGCGGTGGACGCGATCGACATCACGCGGAGTCCCGCCGACAACGTGCACGCGGTCGCGGACGCGCTGGGGAAGACGTCGCGCGAGGTGGACGTCGTCGTGCTCGAGCGCGAGCGGCACGAGGAGCTCATCGAGGAGCTGCGCGGGGCGGGCGCGCGCGTGCGGTTGATCCGCGACGGCGACGTGGCGCCGTCGATCGCGGCCGCGCAGCCCGGGACCGGCGTCGACATGCTGTACGGCATCGGCGGCACGCCCGAGGGCGTCATCGCGGCGGCTGCGTTGAAGTGCCTCGGCGGCGGCATCCAGGGACGCCTCTGGCCGCGCGACGACGACGAGCGGCGGCGGCTGCTCGAGGCCGGGCTCGATCCCGCGCGCGTGCTCCACACCGACGACCTCGTCTCCGGACAGGAC
>JAFALP010000427.1 GCA_019234175.1 Actinomycetota bacterium
CACGCCGCGTCTACGGGCCCACCACGCAGAGGCGGTGGGCGTACGCCGACTCGAAGGCGATGGACGAGTTCCTCGCACTTGCATACCACCAGGAGCGCGGCCTCGACTGCGTGATCGTGCGGCTCTTCAACACTGTGGGGCCGCGCCAGAGTGGGCAGTACGGCATGGTGATCCCGAACTTCGTGCAGCGCGCGCTCGCGAACGAGACGATCGATATCCACGGTGACGGAAACCAGACGCGCTGCTTCTGCCACGTGCAGGACACGATCCGTGCGCTGTCGGGGCTCATGGACGCGCGCGAGATCTCCGGCGAGATCTTCAACGTCGGCTCGACCGAGCGGATCACGATCAACGACCTCGCCGCGCGCGTCCTCACGCTCACGGGCTCCGAGTCGTCCGTCGTGCAGATCC
The DNA here is from genome assembly GCA_019234175.1 of Actinomycetota bacterium. Classification (GTDB taxonomy): domain Bacteria; phylum Actinomycetota; class Thermoleophilia; order Gaiellales; family Gaiellaceae; genus Palsa-739. Next base: position 412 of record JAFALP010000427.1, read on the forward strand.
CGTACGACGAGGTCTACGGGCAGGGGATCGAGGACATGCTCCACCGGCAGCCGTCGATCGGGAAGGTGGAAGGCGCGATCGGTTGGAGCCCCACGCGCGACCTGGACGCGATCCTCCGCGACGTCGTGCAGTACGCGAAGGCCGCCCCGGCCTACGTCGGCGACCCCGACTAGTCGCGTTCCCGCAGGAGCGGGAAGAGGATGACGTCGCGAATCGAGTCCCGGCCGAGCAGGAGCATCGCGAGGCGGTCGATGCCGATGCCGATGCCGCTGTTCGGCGCCATGCCGTACGACATCGCCTCGACGTAGTCGGGATCCCCGGGCTCGGCCTCCGCGTCGCCGGCCTCACGCTCGCCCGCCTGCGCGGCGAAGCGCTGCTCCTGCTCGTCGCTGTCGTTCAGCTCGCTGAACGCGTTCGCGAACTCCATGCCGGCGACGACCGCCTCGAACCGCTCGACGATCGACGGGTCGTCGTCCGTCGTGCGCGCGAACGGCGACAACTCGATCGGCCAGTCGTACACGATCGTCGGCTGGATGAGCTCCGGCTCGACGAAGTGCGCGTACGCGTGGTCGACGAGCTGCGACCAGGTCCGGTCCTTGGAGATGTCGACGCCGGCGGCTGTGAGCTTCCTGCGCAGCTCCGCCTCGTCGCGCGACCACACGCCCTTCGCCTCGAGCGCGTCGACGAACTTCAGGCGCCTCCAGGGCCTCGCGAGCTCGATTTCATGCCCGCGGAACGTCACCTTCGTCCCACCCGTCACCTCCTGCGCGACGCGCTCGACGAGGGCCTCGGTGCGCGCCATCGTGTCCGTGTAGTCGGCGTACGCCTCGTACCACTCCACCTGCGTGAACTCGGGCGAGTGCTTGTACGAGTAGCTCTCGTTGCGGAAGTCCTTCGACAGCTCGTACACCTTCTCGAGCCCGCCGACGATGAGGCGCTTGAGATAGAGCTCGTCGGCGATGCGCAGGTAGAGCTGCTGGCCGAGGAGGTTCGACTCGGTGACGAAGGGCTCGGCGAAACCGCCGCCGTACCGCGGCTGCAGGATGGGCGTCTCCACCTCGATGAAGCCCTCGCCGTCGAGATAGGCGCGGATGGCGGTGACCATCCGCGCGCGGAGGATCGCGTCGCGGCGCGACTCCTCGTTCATGAGCAGGTCGAGATAGCGGCGCCGGTAGCGCGCCTCGACGTCGGTGACGCCGTGGAACGTGTCGGGGAGCGGAGCCTTGATCCGCGCGAGCACCTCGACCGAGTCGACGTCCATCGACGGCTCGCCGCGCTTCGACTTCGAGGGCGAGCCGGTCGCCCCGACGACGTCGCCGAGATGGACCTCGAGCTCGCCCGTCTTCTCCACGTGGCAGAGGAGCTGGATGCGTCCCGACCGGTCGACGAGGTCGAGGAAGACGAGCTTCCCCATGTCGCGCCGCCCGAGCACGCGCCCGGCGACACGGCGCTTCACCGGAGCCGCTTGGCCGTTCTCGAGCGGCTCGCTCTCCGCCCGCACGGAAGCGATCTCGACGCGGTCGCGGAAGTGCTTCGGCGCGGTCACCCGCGCGAGTCTATGCGCCCCAGATCGCCCAGCCGACGAGGATCCCGAAACCGAGCGCGACCCCGAAAAGCACCCAGCCGACGACGATCGAGCCGACCTGCGGGAGTGAACGACGCCGAGCCGGAACGTTCTCCGCGGCCGGCCAACCAGGGTGCACCGCGCGCACGGCGCCCACCCCCGGACGCCGGCCGCCGAGCTGGCTGAGGACTTCTGCATGGACGCGGTCGGCGTCGAACCCGAGCTCGTGGAGGATCCCTGCCCCAACACCGGCGTCCTGCCGCGCGAGCGCGAGCAGAACGTGCTCGGTGCCGATGTGGCTGTGACCGAGCGCGTTCGCCTCTCGCAGCGAAAGCTCGAGCGTCTGCTTCGCGCGCGGCGTGAACGGAATCTGCCCCGTCGTCCCGCCCTCACCTCTCCCGACGGCGGCGACGACCCGCTCGCGAGCGTGATCGAGCGTCACGCCCAGCGCGCCGAGCGTCCGAGCGCCGAGCCCCTCCTCCTCCCGCAGCAGGCCGAGGAGCATGTGCTCCGTGCCGATGTAGTCGTGACCAAGGGCTCGCGCTTCGTCCTGCGCAAGGACGACAACCTGGCGCGCTCGCTCGGTGAACCGCTCGAACGTAGCGGCTACGCCGCCTTGATGTCCATGATCTTGAAGGTCATCTTGCCGCGCGGCGCTGCGACCTCGACGGTCTCGCCCTTCTTGCGGCCCATGATCGCCTTGCCGACCGGAGACTCGTTCGAGAGCTTGTTCTCGGCCGGGTCCGCCTCGGCGGAGCCGACGATGTGGTACTCGACGGTCTTGTTCGCCTTCACGTCGCGCAGGCGCACCTTCGTCCCGATCGAGACCTCGCCCGACTTGATCTCCTTCTTCGTGACGACGCGGGCGTTCGCCATCCGCTCCTCGAGCATGGCGATGCGCGCCTCGAGGTGGGCCTGCTCGTTCTTGGCGGCGTCGTACTCCGCGTTCTCGGCGATGTCGCCGAACTCGCGCGCGACGCGGATCCGCTCCGCGACCTCGCGGCGCTTG
>JAFALP010000278.1 GCA_019234175.1 Actinomycetota bacterium
CACGAAAGGCATGGGCGAAGGCGGCGGCCCCGGCATCCACGCCATCTGCGCGGCCGTGCAGGACGCCACCGGCAAGATCGTCACCGACAGCCACAACCCGTACCGGCGCGTCTGGGAGCTGCTGCGGTGAACGTCTCCGGCGACCGCACGTTCGACGCGCCGCGCGACATCGTCTGGCGCGTGCTCAACGACCCGGCGTCGATGGCGAAGGTCATGCCCGGCGTCGAGCGCTTCGACATCCACGACGACAAGCGCTGGACCGCGCACGTGAAGATCCCGCTCGGCCTCGGCGGGCTGAAGATGAAGGTGGACATGGAGAAGGTGGAGGAGCGCGAGCCCGAGTTCGCGAAGATGGCGATCAAGGGCGCAGGCGTCGGCGCGATGCTGAACATGGAGACGTCGTTCGACCTCCGGGACGCCGACGGCGCCTGCGCGATGAAGTGGGCGGCCGAGGTGAAGATCGCCGGGCCGGTCGGCTCGATGGGCCAGCGCGTCCTCCAGCCGATCGTCAACCAGCAGGTCGAGCAGGTGCTGTCCGCGCTCGACGCGCAGGTGCAGGAAGCACGCCGCGCCGAGTGACGCAGCCGTTCCGCATCGGCGTCATGCAGCTGACGATGGAGCCTCTCGACGAGATGCTCGCGTCCGCGCGCGCGATGGACGACGCGGGCATGGACACCATCTGGCTCGCGGAGGCGTACCCGTGGTGGCGCAAGCACGGCATGGAGGCCCGCTCGTCCACCGGCGTCGCCGCGCTCATGGGTCGCGAGACGAAGCGGCTGACGATCGGCTGGGGGATCATCGCCGCTTCCACGCGCCACCCGGTGCAGGCCGCGATGGACGCGCGTGTCGTGCAGGAGGCGGCAGGGCCCGGGCGTTTCATCCTCGGCTTCGGGACCTCGAAGATCTTCCTCAACAACACGAAGACGCAGACGACGAAGACGCTCGGCCCGATGCGCGACGCCGTCACCATCGCACGCGGTGTGCTCGGCGGCGAGCGCTTCGTCTACGACGGCGACACGTGGAGCGCCGACGTGCCGGCGATGGCGCCGGACGCGCACGCGCCGCGCGAGGTCCCGCCGGTCTACGTCGCCGCCACCGCGCCGAAGATGCAGCACCTCGCCGGCGAGATCGCCGACGGCTGTCTCACCCCGTCCATCACGACGCCGCCGTTCGTCCGCTACACGCGCGAGAACGTCGGCCCGGACATCGACGTCGGCTGCACCGTCGTCGCCTCCATCCACGCCACCGACCGCGATGCGGGCCGCGACGGCGCGCGCGAGATCGCCGGCATGTACCTCGCCAACAAGGTGCAGAACATCCAGGGCGCCGCCGACACGCTCCTCGACCTCGCCGGCATCGAGCAGGACGAGATCCGGCCGGTCGCGGAGGCGATGGAGCGGGGCGGACGCCTCGCCGCGAAGGCGCAGGTCTCCGACGCGCTCCTGGACAAGTGCCGGCCCATCGCCGGCACGCCTGACGACTGCGTCGAGGCGATCGAGGAATATCGTGACGCCGGATGCACACACGTGATGCTGGAGCTGTGGGGCGCAGACCGGCACGAGCAGATCCGCCTCTTCGGCGAGAAGGTCCTGCCGCAATTCCGGCGCGGATAGACGACGTGCTGGCGCAGGCGCGGTCGCGGATCAGGCGGTACACGCCGGACGAGGCGAGAGGCGACGCCGACCTGCTGCTCGTCGACACGCGCTCCGCCGACGAGCGCGAGCGCGACGGCGTCATCGAGGGCGCGCGCCACGTGCCCCTCTCCGTCCTGCCCTGGCGCACCGACGACCTCGCCGGCCGCCGCGTCTGCCTCGTGTGCGCGCACGGCTACTCGTCCTCGCTCGCGGCGGCGCTCCTCGTCGAGCTCGGCGTCGACGCCGGCGACCTGATCGGCGGCTACGAGGCATGGTGAAGATCGACCGCGACCGGCTGGTGGAGTGGGCGAGCCGTGCCATCGGCACGCCGAGCTTCACCGGCGACGAGCAGGCGATGGCGGAGCTGATGGCGCAGACGCTCGACGCCATGGGCCTGCACGTGCAGTGGCAGCAGGTGGAGGAGGGGCGCGCGAACGTCCTCGGCACGCGCGCCGGCGCCGGCGGCGGCAGGAGCCTGATGTTCAACGGCCACATGGACACGTCGTACTCGGGACGCGAGCCGTGGCTCCGCTCCGTCCCCGGCTTCCAGCCGAACGCGTTCGAGCGCGACGGGCGGCTGTACGGGCTCGGCATCTCCAACATGAAGGGCGCGCTCGCCTGCTACGTCGAGGCGCTGCGCGCGCTCGACGACGCCGGCGTGACGCTGAAGGGCGACCTGCTCGTCGCGGCGGTGTGCGGCGAGATCGAGAAGGCGCAGCAGGGCGGCGCGCAAGGCGCGCAGTACCGGGGCTACGCGGCGGGCAGCCGCTACCTCGCCACCCACGGCGGCGTCGCCGACATGTGCCTCCTCGGCGAGCCGACGGAGGGAAAGGTCGTCCTCGGCCACTTCGGCGCGCTGTGGGTGCAGCTGCGCGTGCACGGAGGCTTCATCCACACCGCGTTCAGCGAGGGGAAGCGCGGCGAGAACTCGATCCTGCGCATGCACGACGTGCTCGCCGCGGTGCAGGAGTGGATCCCGCGCTGGGAGGACGACCCGTCCAACGCGTACCGCGGCGCGAAGGCGATCGTGAACGTCGGTGCGATCGCGGGCGGGTTCGGGTGGCGCGTGTCGCGGACGCCGCACCACACCGATCTCTTCCTCGACGTGCGCGTGCCGCCGACGAAGTCGATGGCGACGGCGCGCTCGGAGGTCCTCGAGATGGCGCGCGCCCTCCCGCACGACGTCGAGGCGGAGATCTACGTGACCGCGCCCGGCGCCGAGATCGAGGAGGGGCACGAGCTCGTCCGCGCGGTCGACGCCGCACACGAGGCGGTGTTCGGGGCGAAGCCGGAGCGCGACGTCACGCGGTGGTTCAGCGACGCGTCCGCGCTCACGCGCTACGGCATCCCGACGCTGAACTACGGGACCTCGACCGGACTCATGGACGTCGAGCTGGGCGAGAACCTCGAGATCGGCGGCCTCGTCCAGACGGCCGACGTGTACGCGCGCGTGGCGATGGAGGTGTGCGGTGTCGCATGACGTCTACTCGCTCCCGCCGAACCTCCCCGTGCCGGAGGACGACGGCGCCGCCGACCATCTGACCGGGATGGAGCTGCCGGACATCGTGCTCGAGTCGTCGATGGGACCGGTGAACGTCCGCGACTTCGACGTCGTCTACGTCTATCCGCGCAGCGGCAAGCCGGGAGTGCCGCTCATTCCCGGCTGGGACGAGACGCCGGGCGCACGCGGCTGCACGCCGCAGTCGTGCGCATTCCGCGATCTCCATCCCGAGCTGGGGGTGCCGGTCGCGGGCCTCTCGGTGCAGCCGCTCGAGGACCAGCTCGAGTTCGCGGAGCGCAACCACATGCCGTTCCCGGTCATCTCCGATCCGGAGCGAAAGCTGGGGGCCGCGCTCGGGCTTCCCATCTTCGAGATCGCAGGCTTCACTCTTTACAAGCGCATCACGCTCGTCGCGCAGGATGCACGGATCGTGAAGGTCTTCTATCCCGTGTTCCCGCCCGACGCGAACGCCGGCGACGTCCTCGCCTGGCTGCAGTCGCGATGAAGCTCGCCACCTACGACGACGGCAAGGTCGGCCGCATCGAGGGCGACGAGATCATCCGCCTCGAGGTCCCGACGATGCGCGAATACTTCGAACGCGGCGGCGCCGGTGAGACGGGGGAGCGGACGCCGCTCGCGGACGCGCAGCTGCGGGCGCCGATCGTCCCCAAGAAGTTCTTCCACACGTCGGGCAACTTCCGCGAGCACGAGACGGAGTCGAAGCGCGTCGGCTGGTCGCACGAGATCGCCCCGTGGATCGTCTTCTTCCAGAACGTCGACGCCATCGTGGGTCCGGACGAGCCGGTGATCTACCCTGAGCACCTGACGAACGAGCTCGACTACGAGCTCGAGCTCGCCGTCATCATCGGCAGCGACGCGAAGTGGTTCGGCCCCGAGGAGGCGATGGACCTCGTCGCCGGCTACACGATCTTCAACGACATCACCGCGCGCGACATCCAGCGCGAGGA
>JAFALP010000338.1 GCA_019234175.1 Actinomycetota bacterium
GCGGTCAGCCGGCGCACCGGCGCGAGCGTCGCGCGCGAGACGAACGCGCCAGCGAGCGCGGCCACGCCGACGCCGCCGAGCGAGACGAGGATGAGGATGAGCCGAAGCCGCGAGAGGCTGTGGTCGATGTTCCCGATGTTCCGTGCGACGACGACGGCGGTGAACGGCGGCCCCATCGGCGCAATCACCTCGCGCACGTGGAAGCCGTCGATGTTCGTGCTCCGGTAGACGACCTTGGGCGCGCCGTTCGAGATCGACCTGATGGTGCTGTCGATCGGGAGGCTCACGCCGTTGGCGGGCTGCGCGCCCGGCCCGAGGAGCATGACCACGTCGCCGGAGTTGGAGAAGCCACGGAACGCGAAGCTATGGTCGTCCTGCAGCTGCCGCGCATCCGATCCGAGGCTGCCGTCCACCTGTCCGTACAGCTCGTGGTGCATGACGAAGTACGTCGTCAGCGACGCGGCTGCGACGACGATCGCCACGACGACGGCGGCGACGAGGGTGAGGCGAAGGCGAAGGCTCATTGCTCGCGGAGGACGTAGCCCGTGCCGCGCACCGTATGGATCAAGCGCGTCTCGCCGTCGGCTTCGAGCTTGCGGCGCAGGTAGCCGACGTACACGTCGAGCGCGTTGGAGGAGTGGCTGAAGTCGTATCCCCACACGCGCTCGTAGATGAGCGAGCGCGGCAGGACCTGGCGCGGGTTGCGCATGAACAGCTCGAGCAGATGCGCCTCGGTCGTCGTCAGCTCGAAGCGCCGTCCGCCTCGGCGCGCGTCCATCGAGCCGAGGTCGAAGGTGAGGTCGGCGAAGCGGAGGACGTCGGCCGGCTCCTTGTCCAGCGCGCGGCGCAGCAGCGCACGGATGCGCGCGAGGAGCTCCTCGAGCGCGAACGGCTTCGGCAGGTAGTCGTCGGCGCCGGCGTCGAGCCCCTCGACGCGGTCGCCGACGTCGTCGCGGGCGGTGAGGAGGAGGATGGGGACGCGGTTGCCCTCGCGCCGCAGCCGGCGGGTGACGTCGAGCCCGTCGAGGCCGGGCATCATGATGTCGAGGACGACGGCGTCCGGAGTGCGCCGGTCGATGGCGGCAAGGGCCGTGTCGCCGTCGGAGGCGAGCTCGACCTCGTACCCCGCGAGCTGGAGCGCGCGCTCGAGGGCCTCGCGCACGGCGCGATCGTCATCGGTGACCAGCACGAGCATGTCCTGTACAAGTGTGCCGCCCGAGGTGAGATGCCGCTAAGAAGAAGCCGCCGGATCCGCCTGTTCCTCGGCCTCGTCGCCGCGGTCCTGATCGGCGGCGCGCTCGTCGCACCCGTCGTCCTGCGGGGCGGCAACGGCCCCGCGTGCACGCTCGGCCTGACGTACAAGCACGTCGTCTACGGGGCCCGGAGCGTGTCGGGCGGCGTCGTCCAGGACGTCGCGTTGGGCGTCGGGGTGACCAAGGGCTGCGGCGCTGCGCCGATGAACGTGAACCTCCGCACGGTCTCGGGCGTGGCGTGGGAGCGGGCGGTGGCGGTGACCGGCGACGCAACCGCGTTGTACGTCCGCCGGGGCCTGTGCGCGTCGGCCGACTCGCGGTCGCTTCTCGCCTGTCTGAAGCGGTAGCGTTCCGCTCCCATGGCCGAGCGCGACGACTGGTTCGCCGACGTCGAGCAGGAGCCGGCGGCGCTCGAGAACGATCCGCCGTCCGCAGAGGACGACTGGCTCGTCCCGCTTCCGCTACCGCCGCGCCAGCGGCCGAGGATGCCGGACCGGCGCGTGCTCGTCGTCGCCGGCGCGTTCGTCGTGCTCCTCCTCGCCGGCCTCGCGGCGGGCGGCGTCTTCAGCAGCTCGAGCTCGCCGAAGGCTCCGACCATCAGCGTCCACGTCAACACGACTCCGGTCACGACCGCCGCGACGACGCCGTCGGTGAAGGTGCTGCCGTCCACGACGCTGAAGCCGGGCGACACCGGCGCGCAGGTGAAGGCGCTGCAGCGGGCGCTGAAGTCGCTCGGCTACTCCGTCGGCGCGATCGACGGGCAGTACGGTCCCACGACGAAGGAAGCCGTCGCCTCGTTCCAGCACGACGAGCGCCTCACGGCCGACGGCATCTTCGGCCCGAAGACGCTGAACGCGCTCATCCAGCGCGCCGGCCCGTAGATCAGCCGACGAGCTGGAAACGGATGATCTGCGTCGTGCTCTTCGCGCTCGACGCGCTCGACGTCACCTGGCCGTGCGCCGTGGAGTAGTGGCTCGTGCCTCCCGTCACCGGGAGCACGATGGTGCCGCCGTCGAGGTTCGCCGGGCCGATCGCGATCATCGTCCCGTCCGTCAGCTCGAAGTCGGCCTCGCAGATCGCCTGGTGCGCGAAGTTGAACGTGCACGAGTAGAGCGCGGTCCCGACGGGCCGCGTCAGCTTCGCGTCGGAGTACAGCCTCAGCGTGAAGATCGCGTTGTCGCCCGCCCGGGCTCCCTTCGCGCCCGTGTTCGACTTCGGCGGCGGCGGCAGCGCGTCGGCGTTGAACGGGTTCACGATCTTCCCGCGCGCGCGGTCGTCGGCGTGGTTGATGAACTGCGCGCGCAGCGGCTTGCCGTAGAAGACGAGCGAGTGCGTCCGCACGGCGGCGCTCGCCGCCGGCACGGCGACGGCCGCGGCGAGGACGAGCGCGGCGAGGCTTCGGATCACTTCTTCACCTGGAGGTCGAAGCGCTGCGCCTTCGTGCTCACGGACACGGACTCCACCTGGCCGAGCGCGCCGAAGTACGCCTTCGTGCCGCCGACGACGCCGAGCGTGAAATGGCTCGCGCCGAATTGCACGGGTCCCGACGCGAGCAGAAGCCCCTTGGGGAGGTCGAAGTACGAGTCGCACGTGGCCCGCTTCGCGAACGTGTAGTAGCAGGTGAACAGCGCCGTCCCCGTGTGCTTCGTCAGCTTCGCGTCGCCGAACAGCTTGAAGCCGTAGAGGACGTCGTCGCCCGGGAAAGGCCCCTTGCCCTTCTCCTTCCCGTTGGCGTTCAGGATCACGCTCTCGTCCTTCAGGTTGAACGGGTTCGTGGCCATCCCGCGGAGCCGGTCGTCGGCATGGTTCATGAACTGCACCGTGGCCGGGACGGCGTAGACCGTGAGCGTCTGCCCGGCCGACGGCGCGGCCGACGCGGACGCGGCGGCGCACGCGGCGAGGAGCGCAGCGAACGAAAGAGCGGTGCGCCTCATCCGAGCAACTCGAAGTCGATTCTCTGCGAATGGCGCGCCGCGGCGCCGACACTCGCCTCTCCGCGCACGCCGAGATACTTCTTCGTCCCGCCGGTCACGACGATCGTGAAGCCGGTGGCGTTGAAGTCGATCGGCCCGGAGGCCACGAGCGTGCTTCCGGCCGTGAGCGTGTAGTACGCCTGGCAGAAGGCGTGGCGGTCGTAGTTGAAGTAGCACGTGTAGACCGCCGAGCCCGCGCGCTGCTTCAGCGCCGCGCTGTTGTACAGGTTCAGTGCGTAGATGGCGACGTCGCCCGCGAACGGCCCGTTGCCGCTCCCCGCGCTCTTCGGCGCGAGCTTGTCCGCCACGCTGCCGAGAGGGTTGTTGATCTTGCCGCGCGCTCGGTCGTCGGCCGTGTTGATGTACTGCAGGCCGGTCGCGACGCTGTAGACGGTCAGCGCGCGGTTCGCGCCCGCGCTCGCGCCGGCGCCCGACACCGACACGGATGCGAAGACGAGGGCGGCGCCCGCGGCGATGAACTTAACGGAGCGCAAAGTAGGTCGGCCGCGCGCCGTCGTAGGGGGCGTAGAACATGACGATCGTCTTCGCGTCGAAACCGGCGACCTGCCAGCAGGTGTGCACGGTGACGGTGGCGCCCGGTGGAACGGGATCGATCGTGGAGACGTCGCCGGCGATCGTTCCGCAGCTGCGTGCGAGCGAGCTGTACTCGAGACCGGCGGGATCGATCGCGCCGAGCGCGCCGTCGACGAACGGGATCCCCTCGAACCTCGCCTGATTCGTCGCCTCGATCGTCACGAGCACGTCGTCGCGTCCGGCCTGCGGCCTCCGGCCACCGGGCGCCGCGCTCCGGTCGACACCGACGACGTGGACGGCGAATCCGTCCGTGTGAGCGAGCGCCCCCAGCTTGTACGGGTGCGCGCGTGTTCCCACGTTCGCGGCCGCGGTCGCCGCGACCACCAGCATCATCGTGCGCCCGAGCACGGCACCCAGGGTACCCCCTACGTGTTCGGCAGGAGCCTCAGCGCGCCGTTCTGCAGCACCTGGCAGCTCGCACCCGGCTTGGTGAAGACGTCGCCGGCGTGGGCCTTCAGGATCTCCCGGCCCTTCTTCGCCTGCGCTGGGCCGCCGAGCGAGAGCAACGTCGTGTCGATCGACCCAGGGGCGACGGTGCGGCCGTTCCGGCTGACGCGGCCGCTCGGAAGCACGGTCTCGGACGTGCCGAGATGGAAGGAGCTCGTCCGCGGATCGTTCGTCACGCTCATGTTCAGCCACACGTACGGCTCGGCCTCGAGCCACGGGATCCAGAAGACGTACACCTTCAAGAGGCTCGCGTTCACGACGTGGACGCGGCAGGCGGCCGGCGTGCTCTGGACCCAGTTGGAGATGGACACGAGCTGGAACGAGATGTTGGAGTTCTGCAGACGGTTCATCACCGTCTGTGCGGCGTTCCGGTCGTGCGCCGTGAGGCCGCCCGAGTCCTTGCCGCCGCCTCCGCAGCCGGCGAGCAGGAGGACGCCCGCCGCGGCGGCGATGAGGAGCGCGCGTCTCACTTGAGGAACGAGGGGATGCGCCTGAAGAGGAGCGTCGCCGTGCGCATCCGCAGGTCGCCCTGCCCGCCCGTGAGCGCGCTGTCGGTGACGAACGAGATCGAGACGGCGCCGCCGTTCCCGAGGCAGGTGCACGTCGGGGCCTTCATCGCCAGCCCGTCGCAGAGGATGTTCGGATAGAGGACGATCGTCGGAAACTGGCTGCCCCCGAAGCCGGTCAGTCCGGACGCGATGCAGTGGCCGGCGCTGCTTCCGAGCACCTTGACGATGTGCACTCCCTGCGGCGGGTACCACTGGAGCGACGTGATCACTCCCAGGTTCGAGATGTTCGAGATCTCGAGCCGGTAGTGGTTCGTGCCGGGCAGCGGGAAGAGCGTCGCGCTGAAGTCGTTCCGGACGATCTGCGGGTCGATGTCGACGGGAATGCCGCCGCCGATGATCGGGACCTGGGGGCGGGTGACGGTCAGCGGCCTCCACGGCCCGGTCGTCGGAAGCGCCGAGCTTCCGGTCCCGTTGTGCGTCACGACGAGTGCGACGACGAGGCCGGCGGCAGCGAGTGCGCACGCCGCCAAAACACCGGCGAGACGCCGTCGTCCCATGAAGCACGATCATAGCGAGGGCCGGATTCGACTAGAGTGACGCCCGCGATGGTCATGCGTCGTGTGCTGCTCGCGTTGCTCGTCGTGGTCGGGCTCGCCGCAGTCTCGGCTGCGTCCGCCGCGCCGACGAAGTACATCGTCTTCACCGCGCAGGCGCCGGGTGGCGGCGCGGAGCAGATCTACCGCACGACGCTCAGCGGCAAGGGGCTCAAGCAGCTGACGAAGACCACGTACGCCTCGGTGGCGCCGGCGTTCGCGCCGGACGGAAAGCACATCGCCTTCGTCACCCTCGGGTCGGGGATCTTCACGATGAGCCCCGACGGCACGAGCGTGCATCGGCTCACGAGCAACGGCCGCGACAGCTTCCCCACGTGGTCGCCGGACGGAAAGCAGATCGCGTTCCTCCGCCCGTCCGCGAACGGTTGGGGCGTGTACGTCATGTCGGCGACCGGCAAGGGTGCGCGTCGCCTTCCGCAGGCGCCGTCGGCGGGACGGCCGACGTGGAACACGCGCGGGCTCTTCATTCCCACCGGCGGCGACCTCGGGAAGATCGACGCGAAGACGGGCCGCCTCGAGAAGCTCTACGGCGCGCAGATCGACGCCGCCGTCGGCGCGGACGAGACCGCCGTCGCACCCGACGTCTCCTCGCTCGTGTTCGTCGGCGCCCGGAAGCCGGTTCCGGGAGACAAGGGGTGCGGCGAGGGCGTCGCGTGCCCCGTGTTCGCGCTCTACATCCAGAATCTCGCCAAGCACAAGGCGCCGACGATCCTCGTCCGCGACACCGGGCCGGCCTCCTACTCGCCGGACGGCAAGAGGCTCGCGTTCGTGACGGAGAAGCGCATGGAGCTCTGGACGCTCGCGACCGGGAAGTTCACGTCCTTCAAGGCGGGGAAGCTCCTGCTCGCGAACGACACGCCTCCGGCCTGGCAGCCGTAGGACGCGTCAGGTGACGCGGAAGACGCCGACGAGCGTCGTCTTTCCGCCGCTGATGATCGAGCACGGCAGCGGGCCGCGGTAGGTGAGGTAGACGAGGATCCTCTTCTGCTCGTTGCGGGCGAGCTTCACCGCGAAGCCGGTTCCACGGTGGCCTTTCAGCGTCGCATCGCCGAGCGCGACGACGCGCGAGGCCGACGAGTAGTTCGCCAGCAGGAAGATCGCGGTCGACCCGCGCGGCGCGTGCGTCGGGCTGAGCGTCACCTTCGCGTTCGTCACCGTGACCCGGATGGTGAAGTATTGTCCCGGGCTCGTCGTCTGGCGGCTCGCAGATCCGGTGGCCGGCCAGAGGAAGAGGAGCGAGGCCGCGAGCAGGAGAGCGAACGACTTCAAGCCCATCGACAGTACCACTCCCGTAGAGGATCGACGTTTCGTCGGGTATCGTAGTCCAACGTTGTTCGATCCTCGCGGTTGACACCGCCCAGAGGTCTGGTCATGGAGGTTGGGAAACACATGCGAATCAAGAAGGTTCTCGCTCTTTCGGCGGTAGGCGCGGCGGTTCTCAGCGTCGCGGGGTCCGCGGTCGCCGCCCACGTTGCCGCCGGCAAGCAGGACTCGTCGATCGTCATCAAGACAGGCACCGTTCCGGGCCTGGGCACGATCCTCGTGAACAGCGCGGGCAAGACGATCTACATGTTCGCGCCCGACAAGCACTCGAAGGTCACGTGCTTCAAGACGTGCGCGACCATCTGGCCCCCGATCAAGGTGGCGGCCGGCGAGAAGATCGTCGCGGCCGGCGGCGCGAAGCAGAGCCTGCTCGGCAGCGATCCCGATGCGGCCGGCGGTCGCGTCGTCACGTACAACCACTGGCCGCTCTACCTCTACCTCGGCGACCGCAAGGCCGGCGTCGCGGCCGGCCAGGCGCTCGACCTGAACGGCGGCTACTGGTACGTCCTCGCGCCTTCCGGCGCCCTCATCAAGGTGAAGCCGGGGGCAGGCGGCGGCGGTGGCGGCGGTGGCGGCGGAACCAACACGAACCCGAAGGGCGGCGGTGGAGGCGGTGGCACCTCGACCGTGGGCTGTAGCGACGACGACGGGGACGGCGACACGAGCGCCGGGGGCCCCGACGACGGCGACGGCTGCATCTAGCCCGACCGTTCAGAAGCGCATGCGACGATCCCGGCTGATCGCAGCCGGGATCGTCGCCTTCTCCGCGTTGGCGACGGTCGGCGTTGCCTCTGCGTCGGCTCCCCTTCCGCCCGCGTTCCGCTGGTTCGCGCCGGTGCCCGCTCCCGACAACTGGAAGCACTCGAGCCCGCCGGGCGGCGGATCGGTCATGTGGTATCCGAGCTCGCTCACGCGGCTCAAGAGCGACCGCGAGTCGGTGTCGGTTGCGCAGAAGGACAAGAGCGGCCGGATCGTCGTCTACCTCAACGCGACGCCCCGGGAGGGGAACGAGCGGCTCGGGTCCTGGCCGACCTTCCGCATCGACCACAACCGGGGCGAAGACGACAACGTCCGCTTGCATGCCACGATCTCGGGACTTCGCTTCCAGGCCGGCGCGACCGGTTCGTGCGTGATCGACGACTACACGACGCGCACGATCGTCAACCACTACGAGGAGATCGCCTGCTTCGTGCAGGGCCGCACCTCGGCGAGCGTGATCGTCGCAGCCGCGCTGCAGTCGGACTGGGCTCGCGCCGCGCCGCTGCTAGAGCGCGCCGTCTCGGCATTCTGGGTCGCGTGATATGAGGCCTCCGGACCGGCGGCGAGCCCGCCGGTCCGGAGCCGAGCGCCGTTACTTGACGGTGAGCGTGCCCTTCATCCCGGCGGCGGCGTGGCCGGGGACGGTGCAGAGGTACGGGTACTTGCCGGCCTTGAGCGTGACGGTCAGCTTCGTGCTCTTGCCGGGCTGGATCAACGCGGTCGTCTTGCCGGCGATCTTGAAGTCGTGCGCGACGTGGCCTTTGTTCACGAGCGTGAACGTCACCGGGCCCGGCGTCGAGACGGCCGACGGCGTCAGGGTGAACTTGAACTCGACGGCGACGACCTTGACGCTCGTGGCGCTCGCGTGCGAGTGCGCGGCGAGCGCCGGCGTCGCGAGACCTCCGAGCGCCATCGCGCTGGCGGCGACTGCCGCGGCACGGACGGGAAGACGCATTCCTTTCAACCTCCTTGATGGCGGACGGCCTGCTCGGGCAGCCTAATGGCTTGGAGCGGGGCCGGAGTCGAGCTAGTTGTCTTGCGCAGTATTCTCCGGAATGCGATAGTCAGGGGAGGCTGGCAGGAGCAGTCTCTCGGGTCTGCCATAAAGAGGGCTCACTTGGGGGTCAACGCACAAGGGAGGGATGGATGCATCGGTCGCGAGTTCTGCTAGGGGCGATCGTCACGATTGTCGCCGCTGCAGGAATCTTGACAGGGGCAGCGTCTTCGTCCGGGCATCACGCCGTGGCGATCACGCCGTCACCTGCGTGGTCGGACGCGCAGTTGAGCGCGCCGGCCGGAAATGACTGGCTTCTCTACTACGGCGATCTGTCGGGCGATCGCTATTCGTCGCTGAACCAGATCAACACGTCGAACGTGAGCCAGCTCAAGCAGGTCTGGCAGATGAGCCTCGGCACGTGCACTGCGTCGATCATCGCCGGCAACCCGGTCGTGCCGGGTGCCAACCCTGGCGCAGCGAACAACCCCACGAACTGTGGCTCGATGGAATCCAACCCGGTTGCCGTCAACGGCGTGCTCTACACGATCAACGCACCGCTCGGACAGGTGTTCGCGATCGACGCCGCCACCGGCAACATCATCTGGGAGTACACCCCGTCGTATGCGGGCGAGACGCTCCTCAGCGGCGCTGTGTACAGCCCCGGTAGCGGCGGCCGGCTTCCCGGCGTGGCCGTGGCCGAGGGCAGGGTGTACGCGGGCCTGCCTGACGGGCGCCTCATCGCGCTCGATCAGACGACCGGCGGACTCCTCTGGGAGAACAACATCGGTTCCTACAAGCTCGGCAACCGCATCTCGACCGCACCGATCTACGTCGAAGGCATGGTCATCGTCGGCGACGGCGCGGGCGACAACGGCGGTCCCGACCCGAACCTGACGGCCTACTCGGCCACCAGTGGCGCGCGGATCTGGAGCTTCAACCCGATCCCGCAGGTTGGGCAGCCCGGGTACAACACCTGGTCGAACAAGGACGGCAACGGCTCCGTCGCCTTCGGTGGCGGCGCGTTCTGGGAGTCGCCGCTCGTCGACACGAAGCTCGGCACCCTCTTCATCGGAACGGGCAACCCTGAGCCGTGGAACTCGCGCGGCGCGGGCGAGGATCTCTACACCTGCTCGATCGTCGCCCTCAACCTGCACACGGGCCAGATGAAGTGGTACTTCCAGCAGGTCCACCACGACATGTGGGACTCGGACCTCCCGAACAACGGCGTTCTCTTCAACGGGACGTTCAAGTTCGGCGGCAAGACGGTCACCGCGCCGGCTGTTGCGTACGTCAACAAGGTCGGCATGACCTTCGTCCTCGACCAGCGGACGGGCAAGCCGCTGATCCCGGTGAAGGAGACCCCGGTCCCGCAGGACTCGACCCCGGGCGTCAACACGTGGCCGACCCAGCCGGTGCCGGCGACGCAGAACGTCCTGTTCAACCCGATCGGCAAGGACGGCATCCCGTGCACGACTCCTGATGCGCTCACGTCGGCCGGCGTCCCGTACGCCACGGCGACCGCGCCTGACGGCAAGCCGTTCCACATCGGATGCGCGTACACGCCGTACGACACGACGCAGTACACGGTCATGCCGTTCGAGATGATGGACTGGCCGGCGAGCTCGTATGCGCCGTCGATCCACTCGATGGTGACATGCGGCGTGACCGGCCGGGCCACCGCGATGGAGCAGATCCCGCCCGCATCGCAGGTGGCGGGGGTATTCGGCGGCCTCGGGGCGAACCGCCTCGGCGTCGCTGACGGCTCCTCTCCGCTGAGCAACTCGGGGAACTTCACCGCGCTCAACGTGGAGACCGGCAAGTACACGTGGCATCAGCACTGGCAGGCGATCTGCTACTCGGGCTCGGCCAACACGGCCGGCGGAATCACCTTCGTCGGTCACTTCGGCACGGGCAACGGCATCAACGGTGACGGCTACCTGGAAGCGGTCGACACCAAGACCGGCGCGTCGCTCTGGACGTCGCCGACGATGCCGTATCCGGTGTCGGCTGCCCCGATCGTCTACACGGTCAACGGCAAGGAGTACGTGACCGTGGAAGACGGTGGCTCGGGTCACAACGACGTGACGAGGCCTGCCGGCCTCCTCGCTCCGCAGCGGATCCGCGGAGACTACGTCTACACGTTCGCACTGCCTTAACGGGAACGACGGACGCGGCGGCTTCGGCCGCCGCGTCCGGTCCTTCTACGGCAGGACCTCGTACGAGGTCAGGTCGAGGAAGGAGCCTCCCTCCTTCGCGTTCGCGACTCCCGGTTGGAAGGTGATGGTGTGCGTTCCGGCCCGGGGCCAGCGCCATGCGAACAGGAGCGTGTTCGGGATGGCGCGGCCCGAGACGGACTTGTTCTGCCAGATGCCCGTCCCGTCGAACGTCTCGCGGCCGTCGACGAACACGCGTGCGTGGCCGGCCTCGCAGCAGTCCTCGCCGAGCGTTCCGTAGACGGCGATGGCGGAGCCGTGGAAGGTGATCGAAGCGGGGAGCGCGGAGACGCCGCGTTGCACGCTGAGCGCGCGCGTCCACGCGTCCGCCGCGACGGCCGGCGTCTTCGGCGCCACCGCGGCCGCCGCGATCTCGAGCGCGAGACCGCCGTTCGTCTGCCAGGCCGTGCTCGTGGTCGCCGGGGGCGGCCCGTCGAAGAAGCGTCCGAAGGACCCGTCGGAGGCTCGTGCGGAGAGCGACGCGGCCGCGTTCTGCAGGACCCACGTCCTTGCGAATGCCTGCCCTGCGGCTGCGAGCGCGCCCATCCCCTCCACGAGCGGCTCGACGACGTCGTTCTCGGCCTGGAGGTCGGCGAAGACGCCGCGCGGGTCGTTCAGGTCGCGCGCGACCGCGCGGGCGGTCGCGATCGACTCGCGCAGATACGTCTGCGCGCCCGTGTCGCGGTACAGCTCGTAGCCGGACCAGATCATGTCGCCGTTCACGGAGGCGAAGAAGCGGTGCGGCACCTGTGTGCAGGTCGCGCCGTCGTCGAAGACGTAGACGGTGTACAGCGGCGCCGAAGGGTCGAGGAAGTATGCGCGGCTCGCGGCATAACCGTCCTCGGCTTTCGCGAGGTACGACTGGTCGTGCGTCGCC
>JAFALP010000405.1 GCA_019234175.1 Actinomycetota bacterium
TCGAGGCGGTTTCCTGAGCAAAACGGAACCGACGGCCGGGCGCGCCTTACCCGACGGCCGCGGGCGGCGCATCGCGATCGTCTCCGCGCGCTTTTACGCCCACATCGCCGATTGGCTGGAGCGCGCCGCCGCCACCGCGTTGGCCGAGTGCGGCGTTGCGCCCGCGGACATTGCGCTGTTTCAGGTCCCGGGTGCGTTCGAACTGCCGCTGGCCGCGCAACGTGCGTTCGATCGCGGGTACGAGGCCGTGGTCGCGCTCGGTACGGTCATCCGCGGCGAGACGGCGCACTTCGAGTACGTCGCCGGCGAGGCCGCGTCCGGCCTCCAGCTCGCCGCGCTCGAGACGGGTGTGCCGGTCGCGTTCGGCGTGCTCACGACCGAGAACCTCGAGCAGGCGATGGCCCGGACCGACAAGGGCGCCGAGGCGGTCCGCAGCGCGCTCGAGATGGCGGACCTGTTCAACCAGCTGCGCGCGACCGCGAAAGCCGCAGGCTGACCGCTACACTGGCCTTCCGATGTCGAAGGTATGCGCCATTTGCGGGAAGAAGCCGAGCTTCGGTCACCACCGGAGCCATTCGATGGTGGCCACGAAACGCCGCTTCGATCCCAACCTGCAGCACGTCCGGGCCGTCATCGACGGGAAGCCGACCCGGGCCTACGTCTGCACGCGCTGCCTGAAGGCCGGCAAGGTCACCAAGGCCGTCTAGCGCAACCCTGACCGGTGGCCCGGCGTCCAAGACGCTGGTGCAGGCCGTGTCGTCGTCTCCACTCGGCAGGATCACGATCGCCAATGCTGCGATCGAGCACATCGTGGGCGAGACCGCGCGCGAGTGCTACGGCGTGGTGGCGATGGCCGGCCCGAAGTGGCTGCCCGAGCGCGCCCGCAAGGGCATCGAGGTCGGGCGCGACGGCGACGAGGTGACGATCGACCTGCACGTCGTCGTCGAGTACGGCCTCAACCTCGCCGAGGTAGCCTCGACCATCCGCAACCGCGTCGCATACGAAGTGGGGCGGATGACCGGGCTTCCCATCCGGGCAGTCGAGGTGCACATCGACGACGTGCGCAGGCCCAAGTGACGCTGAACGGCGACCTCGAGGTCCTGCAGGCGATCGTCGACGGCGCCCTCGCGTCGCTCGAGGCGAGCCGCCAGCGCATCGACGACCTGAACGTCTACCCGGTGCCCGACGGCGACACGGGGACGAACCTGACGCTCACCGTCCGCGCCGTCGCCGACGCCGTCGACCGGACGTCGGCCGCGAGCCGGCAGTCGCTCGCACGCGACGTCGCGCGCGGCGCGCTCATGGGCGCGCGCGGGAACTCCGGCGTCATCTTCTCGCAGATCGTCCGCGGCGCCGCCGACGTGCTCGGCGAGACGGACGGTCCGCGCATCGACGCGCATGCCGCTGCGCTCGCGCTCCGCGGCGCCTCCGACGCCGCCTACCGCGCGGTCCGCCGGCCGGTGGAGGGGACGATGCTCTCCGTCATCCGCGAGCTCGCAGAGGAGGCGGAGGCGCGCGCGAACGAGGGCCCCGCGCTCGGCGAGCTGCTCGTCGAGCTCGTGCGACGCGGCGAGATCGCCGTCGCACGGACGCCGGAGCAGCTGCAGGTGCTGCGCGACGCGGGTGTCGTCGACGCCGGCGGCGCCGGCCTGCTCGAGCTCGTCCGCGGCGTGGCCGCGACCGTGAGCGGCGAGCCGCTTCCCGCGCCGCCGCCGGAGCGCGGGCAGCTCGGCATCGAGGCGGTCCACCAGGAGCTCTCGCCCTACAAGTACTGCACCGTCTTCCTCGTCGAGGGCAAGGATCTCGACCGTGACGGGCTCGAAGATGACCTGGAGAAGCTCGGCGACTCGCTCCTCGTCGTCGGCGACGCGAACGCGCTGAAGGTGCACGTGCACACCGACGACCCGGGGGCGGCGCTCGCGCTCGGGACGGCGATGGGGACGATCGACGGCGTCGAGATTGCGAACATGCACGAGCAGACGCAGGACCGGAGCGCGCGCCTGCTCGCTGCCGTCCCCGACCTGCCGACGGCCACGACGGGCGTCGTCGCCGTCGTCGCCGGCGACGGCAACCGCCGGCTGTTCGAGACGCTCGCGGGCGCGCTGGGCCCGATCGCGATCGTCGAGGGCGGCCAGACGATGAACCCGTCCACGGCCGAGCTGCTCGCGGCGGTGGAGTCGCTCCCGAGCGAACAGGCGATCCTGCTCCCGAACAACTCCAACGTGCTGATGGCGGCCGAGCAGGCGGCGGCGAACGCGCCGCGCCCCGTGCACGTGGTCGCGGCCGATTCGATTCCGGCCGGCCTCGCGGCGATGGTCGCCTACGACGGGTCGCGGAGCGCCGAAGAGAACGCCGCCGAGATGCGCGACGCGATCGCGCACGTCGCGACGGGCGAGGTCACCGTCGCGTCGCGCGACGTCGAGCTCGGCGGGCTCGCCATCCACAAGGGGCAATGGCTCGGCCTCGCCGCCGGAGACCCCATCGCCGGCGGCGACGACTTCACCGACGTGGCTGCGGCGGTGGCGGACCGCCTTCTCGCCGAGCCGCGCGACCTGCTCACGCTCCTCACCGGCGTGGACGCCCCGCCGGTCGACGCGCTCGTCGAGCGCATCGCCGCCGGCCATCCGGATCTCGACGTCGACGTCCGCGACGGCGGACAGCCGCACTACCAGCTGCTGCTCTCAGCCGAGTAGGCTCGTCTCATGCCCGAGCCCGTCCGGGTCCTTCTCGTCGAAGACAGCGACGTCTTCCGCGAGGCACTGGAGCTGCTCTTCTCGCTGCGCGACGACGTCGAGGTGGTCGCGGCCGTCGCCGACGGCGCGCGCGCTGCGCCGGCCGCGCTCGAGCACGCGCCCGACGTCGTGCTCATGGACTACCGCCTCCCGGGCCTCGACGGCGTTCAGGCGACGCGGGCTGTGCGCGCCGCGTGCCCGGACACCGCCGTCGTGTGCCTGACGGCCTCGGCGGACGGTCGCGACATCGAGGCGCTGCACGCGGCGGGCGCGACCACCTGCCTGCGCAAGGACCAGGATCTCGAGGACATCGTCGAGGCGATCAAGCGGGCAGCGGAGAGCCGCGCGTGGACCTGACCACGTCGAACACCGCCATCGTCCTCGACTCGACGGCGGACTACCCCGACGCCTCCGCCGACTTCGCCAATTGGCGCGTCGTCCCGCTCTACGTCAACTTCGGCGACGAGAGCTACCGCGACGGCGTCGACCTCAGCGGCCCGGAGTTCTACGCGCGCCTGCCGAGCGCGCAGTCGCTGCCGACGACGTCGCAGCCGACGCCGGGCGACTTCGTCGCCGCCTACAAGGAGCTGGGCGACTACGCACGCATCTACTCGCTGCACATCGGCGCGACGTTCTCGGGCACGTACCAGAGCGCGGTGACCGCGGCGGCGGACCTCGGCGACGGCCGCGTGCGGCCGGTCGACACGGAGACGGCGTCGGTGGCGATCACCATGCTCGGGCTCGCCATCCAGCGGCGCCTCGATCGCGGGACGACGGACGAGGAGATCGAGGAGCTGATCGACCGGTACAAGCGCGAGCACCGACTCCTCTTCACGGTCGACACGCTCGAGTTTCTCGCGCGCGGCGGGCGCATCGGGCGCGCGGCCGCGTTCGCGGGCGAGCTCCTGAACGTGAAGCCGATCCTCACCATCGAGCACGGCGAGGTCGTGCCGGTGAAGCGCGTGCGCGGAAACCGCAAGGCATTTCAGGAGTTCGTCCATGCCGTCGAGACCGAGACGACCGACTCGACGACGGTGCACTTCGGCACCGCGCAGGCGCATGCGCCGGAACGGGCCGACGAGGTGGCGAAGATGATCCGCCATCTCCGGCCGCACGCGGACCTCGAGGTGGAGGCGCTCCTCGGCGCCGTGATCGGGACCCACGCCGGTCCCGGAGCGGTCGCGTTGTTCTGGTTCACCGACTCCGTCTGACCCGGTCGCTAACGTCCGACTCGCTCTGGCGCCGAGCACCGTGACCGAGACCCGTCGACAGACGGCATTCGCAGGGCTGGACCATCCGCCGGCCTGGCCCGCCACGCGCGGCCGCCCGCGGCCCTCCGCGCTCGACGCGCCGCTGGACTCGCTCGACGGCGTCGGCGTGACGCTCAAGCGCCGACTCGCGAAGCTGGGGCTCGAGACGATCCGCGACCTGCTCGAGCACGCGCCGCACCGCTACGAGGCCGCCGCCGACGAGGTGTCGATCGCGCAGCTCCGCGGCGACGACGAGGTCGTCGTCAGCGGCGAGGTGTTGAACGTCACGTCGCGCAAGCTGCGCGGACGCCGCACGATCGTGACCGCGCGCATCTCCGACGGCACGGCGACGATCAGCGCCGCCTGGTTCAACCAGCCGTGGATCGAGAAGCAGCTGAAGCCGGGAGCCCGAGTCCGGCTGCGCGGCAAGAACGGCCGATACGGCTTCGACGTGAAGTCCTACGACCTCGGCGAGGTCCACAACACGTCGGACTTCGCGCCCGTCTATCCCGCCGCGGAGGAGATCCCGGCGAAGACGGTGCGCCGCGTCGTCGAGTCGGCCCTGCCGCACGTCTCCGACTACTTCGACCCGCTGCCGGCGGAGCTGCGGGAGCGGGAGGGCATGCCGCTGAAGCGCGACGCGCTCGCCGCCCTGCACAAGCCGGCGTCGGAGGCGGAGGCGGAGATCGGCCGCGAGCGCCTCGCATTCGACGAGCTCCTCATGCTCCAGGTGGCGATCGCGAGTCGCGCGAGCGCCCGCGCCCGAACCCTCGCGCCCTCGCTCGGGCAGCCGGGCGACCTCATGGCGCGGTATCGCAAGGCGCTGCCGTTCGCGCTCACGCCGTACCAGGAGCAGGCCATCCGCGAGATCGACGAGGACCTCGCGCGCACGATGCCGATGAACCGGCTCCTGCAGGGCGACGTCGGCTCCGGCAAGACCGTCGTCGCGCTCTACGCGCTGCTGCGCGCGGTCGAGAACGGGCGGCAAGGCGCGCTGATGGCGCCGACGATGACGCTCGCCGAGCAGCACTTCCTCACCATCGCCGATCTCTGCTTCGAGCTCGGCGTCACGTGCACGCTCCTGACCGGCGCGTCGAAGAAGGCCGTGCTCGCCGCCGACGTCGTCGTCGGCACACACGCGCTCATCCAGGAGGGCGTCGAGCTGCGCGACCTCGCCGTCGCCGTCGTCGACGAGCAGCATCGCTTCGGCGTCGAGCAGCGCAAGGCGCTCGCCGAGGGGAGGGGACCGCACGAGCTGCACATGACGGCGACGCCGATCCCGCGCACGCTCGCCCTCACGGTGTACGGCGACCTCGCGGTCTCGACGATCGCGAAGGCGCCGGCGTCGCGGAAGCCGGTGATCACGACCTGGATCGGCGAGGAGCGCGTGTCCGAGGCGTACACGCGGCTGGCGCGGCTGCTGCGCGAGGGGCGGCAGGCGTACGTCGTGTGTCCGCTCATCGAGCAGTCGGAGACGAACGCCGCCCGCGCAGCGGAGGCGGAGGCCGAGCGGCTCCAGCGGGGCGAGCTCCGCGACTTCCGCGTCGGGTGCCTGCACGGCCGGCTTCGCCCGGACGCGCGCCGGGACCTGATGGCGCGGTTCAAGGCGGGGGAGATCGACGTGCTCGTCGCGACCACGGTGATCGAGGTCGGCGTGGACGTCGCGAACGCCACCGTGATGATCGTCCAGGAAGCGGACCGCTTCGGGCTCGCGCAGCTCCATCAGCTCCGCGGCCGCGTCGGCCGCGGCGCGGAGCAGTCCTTCTGCGTCCTGGTCTCGCGCGCGAAGGAGGAGCTGACCGAGAGCGGCCGGCAGCGGCTGGAGGCGCTCGTGGAGTCGAACGACGGCTTCGTCCTCGCCGAGCGCGATCTCGAAATCCGCAACACGGGCGAGCTGCTCGGCGTGCGCCAGTCCGGCGCCTCCGAGCTGCGGTTCGCGAGCCTCAAGCGCGACCGCGCGCTGCTCGAGCGCGCTCGCTCGGCCGCAATGGACGCAACCATCGAGTCCCAGTCACTCGAACGAGTGAACTCGGACCCCGATCCTTCCTAAAGAAACCTCAGCGTTTCTACCGATAGCTCCGGCCATGGCTGCGGCGCCATGGGACCCCGTCCGGGTCGACACCTGGGATCGTCCATCCTCCTCGCGGTGGATCGACAGGTGGCTGGCTGCCTGCGAGGACCTCGCCGAGCTCCAGCGCTCCAATCCGATGACCGACGCAGTCATCGACGAGATCGAGGGCAGGCGGATCCGCATCGGCGACCGGTGGCTCGTCGACTTCGCGTCCTGCAACTATCTCGGCTTCGATCTCGAGCGGTCGATCATGAACCGCGTCCCCGAGTACCTGGAGAAGTGGGGGACGCACCCGAGCTGGTCGCGGCTCCTCGGCAGCCCGGTGCTCTACGAGCAGATCGAGCGGCGGCTGACGAAGCTCCTCGGCTGCGATGACACGCTCGTCTTTCCGACGATCACGCTCATCCATCTGTCCGTGATCCCGGTCCTCGCCGGCGGCGGGACGATCTACGTCGACCGGCGCGCGCACAAGACGATCTACGAGGGCTGCCAGGTCGCGTCCCTCCACGGCGCGACGATCAAGAAGTTCGCGCACGAGGACGCCGACGACCTGGAGCGCCTGCTGCGCGAGCCGGCCCGCGGTCCACGGCTCATCTGCATCGACGGCGTCAACAGCATGACCGGAAACTGGCCGGACCTCCCGAAGTTCGCCGAGCTCGCGCGTCGCTTCGACGCGATCCTCTACGTCGACGATGCGCACGGTTTCGGCGTCATCGGCGAGCGCGACCCGCGCGAGCTGAGCCCCTACGGCTCGCACGGCAACGGCATCGTCCGCCACGCCGGTGAGGACTACGACCACATCGTCTTCGTCGCCGGCTTGTCGAAGTCGTACTCGTCCCTGGCGGCCTTCATCGCCTGCCCGCCGGAGCTGAAGCGGCTGCTGAAGACCGCGGCGCCGCCGTACCTCTACTCGGGCCCGTCTCCGACGGCCTCCCTCGCGACGACGATCGCGGGCCTCGACCTCAACGACCTTCGCGGCGACCAGATCCGTCGCGGCCTGTGGGAGAAGACCGACATCGTCCTCAAGACGCTGGAGAAGCTCGGCGTCCACACGCCCAACACCTCCGGCTTCCCCATCGTCGAGATCCCGCTCGCGCGCCACGACGACATCGACGCTGTCGGCAAGTTCCTCTACGAGCAGGGCATCTACGTCACGCTCGCGGCGTACCCGCTCGTTCCGCGCGACGAGGTCGGCTTCCGCATCCAGGTGACGGCCGCGAACACGCAGGGCGAGATCGAGTACCTCGCCGACGTGCTCGCGAAGCTCGCGTACCGGTTCGATCTCCAGCCGGCGCGGTCGAGGCAGGTGGTCGCGGCATGAGCCCGGCCGCGCTCACCCACCCGCAGCGAAGGACCGTCTGGGCCTGGTACCTCGGCGCGATGGCCGTGCTGACCGTCGCGTACGTCTTCGGCCCGTGGGTCAAGGGCAACGCAGCGCTCATCAACTTCATCGGGTTCACGTCGCCGGTGGCGATCGGCATCGGCATGTGGATCAACAAGCCGCGCGCGCGCCTCGCATGGCTCCTGCTGCTTTTCGGTCAGGCCTTGTATTTCGCCGGGGACTTCTACACGTACAGCTACCCGCAGCTGCTCGGCGGTCAGGTGGGCTTCCCGTCCGCGGGCGACGCCGTCTACCTGAGTGTCTACCCGGTGCTCGTCGCCGGCCTGCTCCTCCTGCTGCGGCGGAGGAACCCGTTCCCCGATCGCGCAGCGGGGATCGATGCACTCATCCTGACGCTCGGCTTCTCGCTTCTCTCGTTCACGTTCCTGATCTCGCCGAACGTCCACGCGTCGGGCCTCTCGTTCCTCGCGAAAGCCGTCTCGGCGGCATACCCGTTCGGCGACGTGCTCGTGCTCGCGGTCGTGATTCGCCTCGCCGTCGACGCCGGCAAGCGCGCGCCGGCGTTCTATCTGCTGGCGAGCAGCATCGTCGCCCTCCTCGTCACGGACTGCGCCTACAACTACGCGCTCCTCAAGAACGCGTACCACCACCAGCTCGTCTTCGACGTCGGCTGGATCGCGTATCTCGTGCTCTGGGGCACGGCGGCCCTCCACCCGTCGATGCGGACGCTCGAGGAGCCGGCGCTCGACTCGCGCACGCGGCTGACGCGCTCTCGCCTCGTCCTCCTCGCCATCGCGTGCCTGATCGCGCCCGGGATCCGCTTCGCCGACAATCTCCACAACGTCGATCACATGATCGTTCTCGGATGTTCGGCGATCCTGTTCCTGCTCGTGGTGGCCCGGATGGCAGGCCTCGTTCGGCAGGAGGAGCGCGCGACCGACCGCGAGTTCGCACTGCGGCGCGCGGGCGCGAAGCTCGTCGCCGCATCCGCCGGCCAGGAGCGGATCACCGCGGCGGTGATTGCGGCGGCGCACGAAGTGGTCGGCGCCGACGCAACCGTCCGCGTCGTCCTCTCCACCCCCGACGATCCGCTCGCGCTCACGGCGTCGAGCGCCTCCGAGCCGCCCTGGCCGGTCCCGGCCGACGTCGGCAGCCAGATGATCGAGGCGATGAGCGGCGAGGAGCTCGTCACCGTCGCCCCGGTGCCTGCCGCGGTGCGGAGCGCCCTGCGTCTGGACGACGCGGAGGCGGCCGTCCTCCTTCGCCTGTCCGCGCGCACCGAGCTTCGCGGCGTCCTCGTCGTCGCTACCACCGACGAGCTGAGCCGCGACACGCAGTCGTCGCTCGGCTCGGTCGCCGCGCAGGTCTCGCTCGCGCTCGACGCAGCCTCGCTCGCCGACGACCTGCATCGCCGCAAGAGCGAAGCGCGGTTCCGCTCGCTCGTGGCGCACTCGAGCGACCTCATCACCGTGCTCGACGCCGACGGCGTCGTGACGTACCAGAGCCCGTCCGTCGAGCGCATCCTCGGCTACCGCCCGTCGGAGATCGAAGGGGCGAAGTTCGACCGGCTGCTCGCCGCTCCCGACCGGCCGCGGCTCGCGCAGGTCCTCGAGCACGACGGACTGCGGAGCCGTGACGCGCACTCGATGGAGTGCACGATCAAGCACGCCGACGGCCGCTGGCTCCAGCTCGAGGTCAGGCATACGCACCTCCTGCACGACGAGACCGTCCGCGGGATCGTCCTCAACTCACGCGACGTGAGCGAGCGGCGCGCATTCGAGGACCAGCTCGCGCACCAGGCCTTCCACGACCCCGTCACCGGCCTCGCCAACCGCGCGCTCTTCGTCGACCGCGTGCAGCAGAGCCTGCACCGCGCGAAGCGCGACGGGGAGCTCATCGGCGTGATGTTCATCGACCTGGACGACTTCAAGACCGTCAACGACTCGCTCGGTCACCCCGCCGGCGACGAGCTGCTCATCAGGATCAGCGAGCGACTGTGCGCGTGCGTCCGCACCGGCGACACGGTCGCG
>JAFALP010000022.1 GCA_019234175.1 Actinomycetota bacterium
CGTCCAGACGACCAACCGGGCGGCATTGAGCTTGCTCCGCCGCGTGCTGCGCGCACCGGACGTTCGCGTCGAAGGAGCGGCCGCCGTCGTCGCCGCGACGGTCTAAGGGCCGCGGCGGGACCGACGCCGCCGCTCGAGCTGCGACAGCAGGGTCCCGCCGATCAATCCCAGCGCGAGGCTGAGCACGATCAGCCAGACGATGGAGACGCGCGTCGTCGTCACGACGAAGTGCACCGACACGTGCTTGCTGTTCTCGATGATGAACGCGATCACGTAGCCGACCACGATCGCGAGCGCGATCAGGCGCGCGTACAGCCGCCCCTGCCACTGCTCCTCGAGCTCGGAGGCTGCCTCCCTCTGCCTGCGCATGAAGCGCACCGGCCGAGTCTACGCCGCGCTGACGGCGGCCAGCGGCCTCGGCACGAGGCGAGGCTGCGGCGGCGGCACGAGCTGTCCCTGCGCCTGCAGCCGGAACGTCGGGCAGACCGCGTCGCCGGGGATGGCGCACAGGCCCGCGCAACGGAAGAAGCAATCGTTGCAGGTTGCTTTGGTCTTTTTGCTCAAGTTCGCCGCATGCGCTGTGTGGACAAGCCCGTTTCGGGACGGGATCATAGGCCTGGTTCGGGCAGGTTGAAAGCGTTGCCGCAGACGAAAACTGACGAATTTCCGGCAGATTCGAACCCGCCGAAATGTGCTCTTTCTAGCCCTTCGGCGGCAACGTTGCCAGCGCGTGCAACGCCTGGGGAAAACTCTTCACAGCGATGATGCGCAGGCCGTGGGCGTAGCGTCTCGCGTCCGTCGCGTTTTCCCCAGCGGGCACGAGAAAGACGTCCGCGTGCGCCTCCCGGACGCCGATCGTCTTCTGCTCGATCCCGCCGATCTCGCCCACCGCCCCGTTCAGCGAGATCGTCCCGGTGGCGGCCACCTTGTACCCGCGGTCGACGTTCCGGCCGAGCGCCTCCATCACCTGCAGCGTGAAGGCGAGCCCTGCGGACGGGCCGCCGACGTTGCCGGCGTCGATGGACACGCGGAACGGCAGCACGATGTCGGCGCTCTGGTCGGGCGAGAACCCGATGATGGCGCGCTTGGGGTCGAGCGGGTCCGCCGTCGTCTGGATGCGGAAGGTCTTGATCCTCGTTCCCCGCAGGAGGGTCACCGTCACGAACGCGCCCGGCTTCACGTGCGCGAGGCGGGTGCGCAGGCTCGCGATCGTCTTCGTCCCGGCGCCGTTCACGGCCACGATCACATCCGTCGGCTGCAGTACGCCGGGTGCGTGCGTGCCGATGTCGACCGCGTCCACGATGACGCCGTTCGGCTTCGCGATCACGTGGTAGCCGAGACGCCGCAGCGCCACGGCGGCGGCGACCTTCTGCGACATCGTCATCTCGCGCAGGTCCGCCTGGCGGACCTCCTGGTCGTTCGAGCCCGGCGGCACGATCTCGCTCGCGGGGATGAGCGTCGATCCCGACCGGATGGACGGGAAGAGCTGCTCGAGCAGGCTCGCGCGCCGCTCGAAGACGTCCACGAAGTAGATCCCGCCCGGGCCCTTCGCAGGATGCGCGTTCTGCACGGTGACGAGCGGCGCCACGGGGTGCGCCTGGTCGGGCAGGAGGATGTAGTCGTTCGAGGGGACGAGATAGAGGACGATCCCGACGAGCACGGCGAGGCCGACGAGCGCGCCGAGGATCTGGAGCGGCCCGACGGAGCGGCGCATCAGAACAGGGACCGCTGCAGGCCGCCGTCGACGACGAACGTCTGACCGCTCAGGTAGCTCGCGCGCGCGCTGGCCAGGAAGCAGACGACGTCGCCGAGCTCGCGCGGCTCGCCCCACCGCCGCAGCGGGATGTCGGCGAGGTCGGCATCGGAGGGACCGTCGGGATAGAGATGGTCGAGACGCGCGGTGGCGATGCGGCCGGGCGCGACGCAGTTGACGGTGATGCCCTGCGGGCCGAGCTCGCCGGCGAGCGTCTTCAGATAGCCGGCCACGGAGGGGCGGAATGCGTTCGAGAGCGCGATGTGCGCCACCGGCTCCTTCGACGCGATCGAGGTGATGGCGATGATCCGCCCCGCCTCGCTCGCAGCCAGATGCGGGAGGCAGAGATGGACGAGGCGCACGAGCGGCTGGACGAGGAGGTCGACGGCCTGCTCGAGCGACTCCGGCGTGACGTCGAGCGCCTTCCCGGGCGGCGGGCCGCCCGAGTTCCAGACGAGGACGTCGATGCCGCCGAAGGCGCTCACGGTCTGCTCGACCGCACGTTCGAGATCGCGCGGGACGGTGACGTCGCCGCGGACGCCGAGCGCGCCGATGCGCTCGGCCTCGCGTTCGACGAGGTCGCGCCGCCGTCCGACGATGGTGACGTTCGCGCCCTCCGCCGCGAGCGCCCGCGCGCTCGCGAGACCCAGGCCCGCCGACGCGCCGAAGACGAGCGCGGTGCGACCCTTGAGCCCGAGGTCCAAGTCGCCCTACGTCGTCAGCACGCCGACGACCTCGCGAACGGCCTCGGCGCTCGCCTGCAGCGCCGCGCGCTCGTCGTCCGAGAGGTCGAGCTCGACGATCTGCTCGATGCCTGCGGCGCCGAGCTTCACCGGCACGCCCATGTACAGGCCGTCGATCCCGTATTCGCCCTCGAGGTACGCGGTGCACGGGAGCACGCGCTTCTCGTCGAGCATGATCGAGTCGACCATCTGTGCTGCTGCGGCGCCCGGTGCGTACCAGGCGGAGGTGCCGAGCAGGTTGACGAGCTCGCCGCCGCCTTTCGCGGTGCGCGCGACCATCGCCTGGATCTCGTCCTCGGCGACGAGCTTGCGCAGCGGGACGCCGCCGACGGTCGTCGCGCTCACGACCGGGACCATCTGGTCGCCGTGGCCGCCCAGCACCATCGCCTGCACGTCCTTCACCGACGAGCCGGTCGCCCACGCGATGAACGTCGAGAACCGGGCGGTGTCGAGGATCCCGGCCATGCCGAACACGCGCTCCTTCGGCCACCCGGAGACGTTCTTCGCCACGTGGCACATCGCGTCCAGCGGATTCGAGACGACGATGAGGATCGCGTCCGGGCTCTGCGCGATCACCTGCTCTGTGACCGAGCCGACGATCTTCTCGTTCGTCGCCACGAGATCGTCGCGCGACATCCCCGGCGAGCGCGGCAGGCCGGCGGTGACGACGACGACCGCCGAGCCGGCGCTCTCCGAGTAGCCGTTCGAGCCGACGACGTTCGGCTCGTAGCCGAGGACGGCGCCCATCTGGTTGACGTCGAGCGCCTTGCCCTGCGGCAGGCCCTCCTTGATGTCGACGAGGACGACGTCCGCGTAGTCGCGCGTCGCCAGGACCTGTGCGCACGTGGCGCCGACGTTGCCGGCGCCGACGACCGTGACCTTCCGCCGCATGCTCATACCGGGATTCCAGCCTCCAGCTTCTCGATGATCGCGTCCGCCACCTCGCTCGTCCCGACCGCGGTCGGGTCGTTGCGGGTCGGCTTCATGTCGTACGTCACGCTCGCGCCCTCGGCGATCACGTCGGAGATGGCACGCTCGAGCCGGTTCGCGGCGCTCTGCTCTCCGAGATGGCGCAGCATGAGCATCCCGGACAGCAGCTCCGCCATCGGGTTGACCTTGTTCTGGCCCGCGTACTTCGGCGCCGAGCCGTGCGTCGGCTCGAAGACCGCGACGTCGTCGCCATAGTTCGCGCCCGGCGCCATTCCGAGGCCGCCGATCATGCCGGCGCACAGGTCGGAGAGGACGTCGCCGTAGAGGTTCGGGAGGACGAGGACGTCGTACTCCTCCGGACGCTGCACGAGCTGCATGCACATGTTGTCGACGATGCGGTCGTCGAACTCGATGTCGGGATTCTCGGAGGCGACCTCGCGCGCGACGCGCAGCCAGAGGCCGTCGCTGAACTTCATGATGTTCGCCTTGTGCACGGCCGTGATCTTCTTGCGGTTGTTCCTGCGCGCGTAGTCGAAGGCGAACTCGAAGATGCGGCGCGTGCCGGTGACGGAGATGGGCTTGATGGAGATCCCGGCGTCGGTGTGGCGGAGCCTGCCGCCGTGCGCCTCGATCCAGCGGATGAGCTCCTCCGCGTCCGGGGACCCCTGCTCGTACTCGATCCCCGCGTACAGGTCCTCGGTGTTCTCCCGGACGATGATCAGGTCGACGTCCTGGAAGCGCGAGCGCACGCCCGGGTAGCTCTTGCACGGCCGCACCTGC
>JAFALP010000268.1 GCA_019234175.1 Actinomycetota bacterium
CGTCGTCCACGGGATAGCCGGCCAGGATGCCGTTCGTCATCGCCTCACGTATGCCCATGTCAATCGGCTTGATGAACTCCTTCGGAATCGATCCACCGGTGGTGTCGTTGATGAACTCGTAGCCCTCGCCAGGCTGCCGCGGAAGCAGCCGGATCTTCGCGTGGCCGTACTGGCCGCGGCCGCCGGTCTGCCTGATATAGCGGCCCTCGCCCTCGGCCGGACGCGTGAGCGTCTCCTTGTAGGCGACCTGCGGCCGGCCGACGTTGGCGTCGACGTTGAACTCGCGCTTCAGGCGGTCGACGATGATCTCCAGGTGCAGCTCGCCCATCCCGGAGATGAGCGTCTGCCCCGTCTCCTCGTCCGAGGTGACGCGGAAGGTCGGGTCCTCCTCGGCGAGGCGCTGCAGCCCGGTGGAGAGCTTGTCCTGGTCCGCCTTCGACTTCGGCTCGACGGCGACGGAGATGACGGGATCGGGGAAGCTCATCGACTCGAGCACG
The DNA here is from genome assembly GCA_019234175.1 of Actinomycetota bacterium. Lineage (GTDB taxonomy): Bacteria > Actinomycetota > Thermoleophilia > Gaiellales > Gaiellaceae > Palsa-739. The sequence goes on from JAFALP010000268.1 coordinate 498, forward strand.
ATCGGCGCGTTGTCGGCGGCGAGCGTGTCGCCCGTCGTCGTCGACTTCAGGCCGACGCCGGCGGCGATCTCGCCCGCCATGATCTCGTCGCGCTCCTCGCGGTGGTTCGCGTGCATCTGGAGGATGCGGCTGATCCGCTCGGTGCGGCCCGTGCTCGTGTTGAGCACGCGGTCGCCGGCCTTGATGCGGCCGGAGTAGACGCGGAAGTACGTCAGCTTGCCGACGTACGGATCGGACATGACCTTGAAGGCCAGGGCGGCGAACGGCTGGTTCGGGTCCGGCGTGCGCTCGGCCTCGGCGTCGGTCTTCGGGTCGATGCCCTGCACCGCCGGCACGTCGAGCGGGCTCGGCAGGTAGTCGACGACGGCGTCGAGCAGGGGCTGCACGCCCTTGTTCTTGAAGGCGGAGCCGAGCAGCACGGGCGTGATCTCGTCGGCGAGCGTCCCCGCGCGCACGGCGCGGCGGATCATCTCCGGCGTCACCGAGGACTCGTCCTCGATGTACGACTCGAGCACCTCGTCGTCGAAGTGCGAGATGGCGTCGATCAGCTGGTGGTGGTACTCCTGCGCCTGCTCCACGAGCTCGGCCGGGATCTCGGTGACGTCGAACGTCTGGCCGAGGTCGTCGGTGTAGACGATCGCGTTCATCTCGACGAGGTCGACGACGCCGCGGAACTGGTCCTCCTGGCCGATCGGGATCTGCACCGGAACCGGGTTGGCGCCGAGGCGGTCCTTCATGGACTGGACGGCGGCGAAGAAGTTCGCGCCGGTGCGGTCCATCTTGTTGATGAACGCGATGCGCGGGACCTTGTACTTGTCGGCCTGCCGCCACACCGTCTCGGACTGCGGCTGGACACCGGCGACGGAGTCGAAGACGGCGACGGCGCCGTCGAGGACGCGGAGGCTCCGCTCCACCTCCACGGTAAAGTCCACGTGCCCGGGCGTATCGATGATGTTGATGCGATGGTCGCGCCAGGTGGCGGTCGTGGCCGCGGACGTGATGGTGATGCCCCGCTCCTGCTCCTGGGCCATCCAGTCCATCGTCGCGGCGCCCTCGTGCACCTCGCCCAGCTTGTGGGTGCGGCCGGTGTAGTAGAGGATCCGCTCGGTCGTCGTCGTCTTGCCGGCGTCGATGTGCGCCATGATCCCGATGTTGCGGACGCGGTCGAGCCCGACCTGTGTGGGCGTCGTGGCCACCGCTACCACCTGTAGTGCGCGAAGGCCTTGTTGGCCTGCGCCATCCGATAGACGTCGTCCTTGCGCTTGAACGCGCCGCCCTGCTGGTTGAGCGCGTCCAGAATCTCGTTGGCGAGCTTGTCGCTCATGCCCTTCTCGCGGCGCTCACGCGCGTACGTGACGAGCCAGCGCACGGCGAGCGTGCGGGCACGGCGCTGCGGGACCTCCACCGGCACCTGGTAGTTGGCGCCGCCGACGCGGCGGCCGCGCACCTCCAGGACGGGGGTGACCGTCTTCACGGCCTGCTCCAGGACCTCGACCGGCGGGCGGCCGGTCTTCGTCCCCACGGTCTCGAGGGCCGTGTAGACGATGTCCTCGGCGATCGACTTCTTGCCGTCGAGCATGACCTTGTTGATGACCTGCGTCACGAGCTGCGACCCATAGACGCTGTCCGCCGACACGGGCCGGACCTGGACCTCGGCGCGGCGCGGCATCACGAGCCTCGCTTGGCGCCGTACCGGGAGCGCGCCTGCTTGCGGTCGGCGACACCGGAGGTGTCGAGCGCCGCCCGGATGATCTTGTACCGGAAGCCCGGCAGGTCGGCCGTGCGGCCGCCGCGGATCAGGACCACGGAGTGCTCCTGGAGGTTGTGACCCTCGCCGGGGATGTAGGCACCGACTTCCTGGCCGTTCGTCAACCGGACGCGGGCGACCTTCCGCAGGGCCGAGTTCGGCTTACGTGGGGTGGTCGTGTACACGCGCGTGCAGACGCCCCGCTTCTGCGGGGAGCCCGCCAAGGCCGGGGCCTTGGTCTTCGCCTTGGTCGCCTTGCGACCCTTGCGCACGAGTTGATTGACAGTCGGCATGAGTCCTTCGGTTCGGTTCCCTTCACAAAGAGACGGTCGGCGGGGCGTTGGCCCTGCCAACCGGCCCGCAGAATGGTAGCGAAGGCCGTGTGAGACCGTCAAACAGCGGAAATATCCGCCTTTTGGTTGGTGACAGCGCCGGGCGGCGGAGTCTAGAGTCTCGGCGCCCTCGTGAGTTCCCTCCTGATTGCGGCCTTTTCGGCGCTCGGCGTCCTGCTGCTCGTGCTCGTGGGCGTCCTCTGGACCCTGCTCCAGCGCTCGGACGGGCGGGTCGGCGACGTCGAGCGGCGCCTGGACGGGCTCGCCGCCGAGCTGGGCGGGGCGGTCGAACGGGCCGAGGACGAGGCCCGCCGGAGCCGGCTGCTGGGCGACATCTCCGCCACGATCGACCTCGAGGACGTCCTCCAGCGGGCCCTGGAATCCGCTGCCGCCGTTTCCGGCGTGGATGCGGCGCTCGTCCGCGTGGACGGGCCGGACGCGCCGGCGGCGATCGCCGCGCTCGGGATCACGGACGAGGAGGCGGTTCACCAATCCTCGGCCGTTCCGCCCGGGCGGCGCGACCTCCGGGCGGTCGAGCTCACGTACAGGTACTCCGAGGCGGACGAGGAGTCCGGGAACGGGTCGCTCCTGCAGGCCGGGATCGCGGTGCCGCTCCTGGACGAGGCCGGCCAGCTGGGCACGCTCATCGCCCTCAGCCGCGAGCGCGGGCACCGCTTCGGCGATCCCGAGCTGCTGCGGCTGGAGGAGATCGCCAACCGCACGGCGCCCGCGATCGAGAACGCGCGCCGCTTCCGCGAGGCGCGGCAGCTCGCCGACCTGGACGCGCTGACGGAGCTGCACAACCGGCGGTACTTCCACGAGACGCTCGCGCGCGAGGCGGTGCGCGCGCACCGGTACGCCCGCAAGCTCGCGCTCATCGTGTTCGACCTGGACGACTTCAAGGAGGTCAACGACCGAATCGGCCACCTGGCCGGCGACGCGGTGCTGGCGGAGGCGTCCGCGCGCATGCGCGAGGTCGTCCGCACCGCCGACGTCCCATGCCGCGTCGGCGGCGACGAGTTCGCGGTGATCATGCCGGAGTCGACGCTCGACGACGCGGAGCAGCTCTTCAACCGGATCCAGACGGTGATGTCGACGCGCGCGATCGGGCAGGCGGGGCGGCTGCATCTCTCCGCGGGCCTCGCCGAGCTGCGTCCCGAGGACGACGCGGTCACGCTGTTCGAGCGCGCCGACCGTGCCCTCTACGCCGCCAAGCAAGCCGGCAAAGGCCAAGCCGCCGCAGCCGCGTCCTGACGGGGCGCTACCGGGGACACTCCCCCACACGGACCGGTCACGAAGGCGTCACGCTCTCGTGACAGGGTCTGGCCCCTTGCGCGGATCAGCCGAGCCGGAGGAACGGGAGGTACTGCGTCAGGTCGATGGCGGCCGGTTGCGGGAGATCGTCCTTTGCGCACGTGACCGTTGCGAGCGCGCCACGCTGTTTGGCCACCGACCAGGTCTCGAACGCTGCACCCTGTGCGAACGCCTTCAACGCCGCCGCGATCGCGGGGCGCGCCTGGCCGAGCGGCACCGCGCCGAGCGGCGCGGCGTCCTGCAGCGCTTTCACCGCGTACGTGCCGGTGCTCGTGAGCACGCTGGCGGAACTTCCCGTCGTCATCGTGAACAGCCTGTCCGGCGCCACGTCGGCGATGGCGAGCCCTTTCCCGGCGCGTCCGAGCCATGCCGGCGGCGGCTTCGCCTGGACGAGCCGCACCTGCAAGTCCGGGTACGACGCGTAGAACGTCTGCACCTGCGAGGCGGACGGCGCCGCAGCCGGGAGATACCGCTCCACCTCAGCCCGTCGCAGCTGATCGGCGAGGATCGCGCGCGCCACCGGCACGCTCGCATGCGCTTTCGCCAGCGCAGCGACGTAGAGCGATCGGCTGCCGCGGAATTCCTGGCGGATCACCGCGTTCTCGGCCGCGAGCACCGCCGCCGCCGACACGGGATACGACGCGCTCTCCACCAGCCGCTCGTACAGGGCGCTGTACGCCGTCTGCGGATCGCCGGTCACCGCCGACAGCTGCGCGATGTCGCCGTTCGAGAGCACCTGCTTGCCGACGAGGCACTGCGCGCCCGCGGGAAGCACGCTCAACTGCCCCTCCGTCTTCGATGCGTCGAAGCCCGGGATCGCCTGCGGTGCGTCGCACAAGGCCGGCGACCGCGCCCAGAGCCACGCGCACATCGCATACGGCTTGTCCGGATCCTGCTCGGCGGGGTTCCATTCCCCCCAGCCCCACGACCACACCGAGGCGATGCCGGTCTCGGCGGCGACCTGCTGCGCAGCCAGCGACTGCCACTTCGCCACCTGGTACCACGCGCTCGCGGGCTGCAGCTCGTTGCGGCCGCCGTAGCCGTTCGTGGTGGCGAAGCTGATCATCAGCCCGAGCTTGCCCGCGGGGATGCCGATGGACGTGAAGTCGGTGATCGCCTGCCGGTACGCCGTGCGCAGGTTGCGGTTGCCGAGCACCGGCCCGAGCTTCCAGGTCACGGGCGCGCCGATGTACACCTCGCGCACGAGCTCGGCCGACTGCGCGACCTGCTGCCACCACACGCCGCCGTCGCCGCCCGTGTACGGCGCGGACGGGAGCAGGAGGACCGGATGCGCGCCGTCCGCGGCGAGCCCCTGCACGAAGGCGAGGACGTCCGCGCGGTACTGCGCGTTGTTGGCCGACCACGGAGTCACGAGGCCGGGACCGGACAGCTCGTTCAGCACGATGACGGGGTTCGTGCATCCGGTCTGCTGCTGCGCATACGTGAAGAAGCTCTGCACGCGCGCCGGGATGACCGACGGGTCCGCCGGCGCCGTCGTCGTGCCGACGCGGTTCTTGAAGTTCAGGTCGAAGTAGACGGTGGCCGCGCCGGTCGCGCGCATCTGCGCGCCGTAGCCGCCGCTGGAGACGCCGACGACGATCCCCTGCTTGCCGAGGATGGCGTTGAACTGCGGGTTCTGCCAGCCGAACTCCGCCCACACGGGCTGCGTGTCGGGAACGCCGCACTGCCCCGCGTAGGCAGGCGGCGCCGCGGCATGCGCAGCCGCGGGCCAGGCCCCGGCGAGCAGCACGAGAAGGAGGAAACGCTTCACGACCCCGACCCTTGATACCAGACGGGCCGCCCGGAGGCGGCCCGTCTTTGATCCGATTTACAGGGCCTCAGCCCTCGTCGAGCGGCGACTCGATCTCGGGGATCTCCTCCGCCTCGATCTCGTCGTGCGAGGGGCCGCCGTTGCCACCCGGCTCGCCGCCGAAGTCGAGGTCGAGACCCGCGAGGCTGTCGCCGCCGTCGCTGCCGATCTCCTCGAGCGCCGCGAGCAGCTGCTCCTCGGTCTGCGGCCGCGTGTACGCGCTGACGGGAACGGCGTCGGACGGGCCGATCTCGATCGTGCGGTACCGCTTGAGGCCGGTTGCCGCCGGGATCAGCTTGCCGATGATGACGTTCTCCTTCAGCCCGAGCAGCCGGTCGACCTTGCCCTCGATCGACGCGTCGGTCAGGACCTTCGTCGTCTCCTGGAACGAGGCCGCCGAGAGGAAGGACTCGGTCGCGAGCGACGCCTTCGTGATCCCGAGGATCAGCGGCTCCGACGTCGCCTGCTCCTTCTTCTCCTTCTTGACGCGCGCGTTCTCACGCTCGAGCACGACCTTGTCCACGAGTTGGCCCGGGAGCAAGTCGGTGTCGCCGTTGTTCTCGACGCGCACCTTCTTCAGCATCTGCCGGACGATCAGCTCGATGTGCTTGTCGTGGATGTCGACGCCCTGCGACTTGTAGACCTTCTGCACCTCGCCGACGAGGTACAGCTCGGTGGCGGTATAGCCCTTCAGGCGCAGGAGGTCGGCCGGGCTGATCGAGCCCTCGTGCAGTGCGTCGCCGGCCTCGACCCGATCCCCCTGCGCGACGAGGAGGCGCGTGCGGCGAGGCACCGTGTACGAGCGGTCGTCCTCCTCGTTGCCGCTGTCGGCCACGATCGTGATCTTCAGCTGGCGCTCGGTCTCCTCGATGCCGATCGTGCCCTCGATCTCCGCGAGCTGCGCGGCACCCTTCGGGTTCCGAGCCTCGAAGATCTCGACGACGCGCGGGAGGCCGTGCGTG
>JAFALP010000237.1 GCA_019234175.1 Actinomycetota bacterium
CGGTGAGAAGCGCCGCATCGCGCTCTGCCGGTTGTTGCTGCAGAAGCCGGATATCCTCCTGCTTGACGAACCGACGAATCATCTTGATGCGGAATCCGTCGCATGGCTCGAGCATCACATCCAGCAGTACGAAGGAACAGTTATAGCCGTCACGCACGATCGATATTTTCTGGATAACGTGGCGGGATGGATTCTCGAACTGGACCGGGGCCACGGAATCCCGTGGGAAGGGAATTACTCGTCGTGGCTCGAGCAGAAGCAAGAGCGGCTCGCCGCCGAGGAGAAGCAGGAGTCGGCGCGGCGGCGCACGCTCGCGCGGGAGCTCGAGTGGGTGCGGCTGAGCCCGCGCGCGCGGCACGCGAAGTCGAAGGCGCGCCTCTCCGCCTACGAGAAGCTCTATGCCGAGGAGCAGAACGTGAAGCTCGACAAGGTCGAGATCCACATTCCGCCGGGCCCGCGGCTCGGCGACACCGTCATCGAAGCGGAGCACGTGCAAAAGGGATTCGGCGACAGGCTGCTCGTCGAGGACCTGACGTTCTCGCTCCCGCCCGCCGGCATCGTCGGCGTCATCGGCCCGAACGGCGCCGGCAAGACGACGCTCTTCCGCATGATCGCCGGCGAGGAGTCGCCCGACGGCGGCGCGCTCCGCATCGGCGACACCGTGCAGCTCGCATACGTCGACCAGGCGCGCGCCGACCTCGACCCGGCGAGCACCGTGTGGAAGGAGATCAGCGGCGGCGCCGACACGATCGAGCTCGGCAAGCGCGAGGTGAACTCGCGCCAGTACGTGTCCTGGTTCAACTTCAAGGGCGGCGACCAGCAGAAGCGCGTCGGCGACCTCTCCGGCGGCGAGCGCAACCGCGTGCACCTCGCCAAGCTGCTGCGCAGCGGCGGCAACGTCCTGCTCCTCGACGAGCCGACGAACGACCTCGACGTCGACACGCTGCGCGCGCTCGAGGAGGCCCTGAACGACTTCGCGGGCTGCGCGGTGGTCATCACCCACGACCGCTGGTTCCTCGACCGCGTGGCGACGCACATCCTCGCGTTCGAGGGGGACAGCCAGACGACGTGGTTCGAGGGAACGTGGGGCGACTACGTCGAGTGGGTGAAGGAGACGAAGGGGCCCGAGGCTCTCGAGCCGCACCGCATCAAGTACAAGCCGCTCGTGCGCTCGTGAGCCACCTCGGCACGTTCTTCCTCATCTCGGCGGTCGTCATCGTCGTGCCCGGCCCCGACACGGCGCTCATGGTGCGGAACACGCTCTTCGGCGGTCGCGCGCGCGGCCTCGCGACGTCGCTCGGCGTCGTCTCCGGCCTCGCCGTGTGGACGCTGACGGCGAGCGCCGGCGTGGCGGCGATCGTCACCGCGTCGCAGCCGCTCTTCGACGCGATCCGCATCGGCGGCGCGCTCTACCTCGTGTGGCTGGGCGTCTCCACCCTGCGGGGACACGGCGGCACGACGACGCCTCCGCGTCCTGGGAGCGGCTACCGGCAGGGGCTGCTCAGCGACCTCGGCAATCCGAAGATCGTCGTCTTCTTCACCGGCCTGCTGCCGCAATTCGCGTCCGGCTTCTTCGCGCTCGCGGCGCTCGGCCTCGTCTTCTGCGCGATGACGCTCGCGTGGCTCGTCGTCTACGTGCTCTGCATCTCGCGTGCGCGCGCGGCGCTCGAGCGGCCGCGGGTCCGCCGCGTCGTCGACACCGTGTCCGGGCTCGCGCTCGTCGGCTTCGGCGTCAGGCTCGCGACGCAACGGGCATAGGCACCCGCGCGCGCGGCAGCGTGACCGTGAAGGTCGATCCGGCGCCGCGCCGAGAGCGCACGGACAAGAGGCCGCCCATCTGCTCGACGATCTCGCGCGAGATGTACAGCCCGAGCCCGGAGCCGCCGACGCCGCGGCTCATCTCCGCGTCGAGGCGGTAGAACTTCTCGAAGATCCGGCCCTGCTCGGACGGCGGGATGCCGAGGCCCTCGTCCTCCACGTCGATGCGGACGCGGTCCGGCGAGTCGGCGATGCGCACCGCCACGCGGCCGCCCTCGGGCGAGTACTTGATCGCGTTCTCGACGAGGTTGACGAGCACCTGCTTCAGGCGCGGAGGGTCGCAGCGAAGCGGACGCGTCGCTCTCGGCGCGACGAGCTCGAGTCGGATCGACTCCGGGCGGCGCGATTCCGCCGCCTCGAGGACGGATGCGCAGATGGCGGCGACGTCGCAGTCGCTCTCGTCGAGGCGCAGACGGCCACGGTCGATCTGCGCCGTGACGAGCAGCTGGTCGACGATCTGCGACAGGTGGTCGGACTCCTGCTCGATCATCCGCAGCAGGCGGCGCCGGTGCTCCTCGCTCAGGTCGTCCTCGCGCTCGAGGAGCGTGCGGACGCTCCCGTACACGGCGGTGAGCGGCGTGCGCAGCTCGTGCGAGGCGGTGGTGACGAAGTCGGCGCGGGCGCGCTCGAGCGCGTGCTCGGTCGTCGCGTCGCGAAGCGTGATCACGCGGCCGCCGGTGAACGTGCTGATGGAGATGGAGAGCCACCGCTCCTCGCCGCCGATGCGCACCGGCGTGAGCTCGCTGCCGGAGCGCTCCAGCAGCGTCGAGAACTCCGGGAACACGCCGCCGGCCGAGTGGTTCAGCGCGGAGTCGGCGGTGATCCCGAACAGCCGCTCCGCGGCGGTGTTCCACGACAGGATGCGCGACCGCTCGTCGAGCATCACCACCGCGTCGGACACGTGCGCGAGCGCGCGCGCCGCGTTGGCGTCCTTCTCCGCCCGCTTGCGCGCCTGCTCCTCGGCGGAGTAGAGCACGCGCAGCTGCTCCGGCACGCGCCGGATGAGGAAGACGGCGATGCAGATCGCGAAGAGCCCGGTGACGCCGAGGAGGCCGATCGCGCGCGCGAAGGTGCGGTGCTCCTGGTGGCGCGTCTGGTCGACGAACGTCGTGATCGACGACTCGAGCGTCGCCGAGTCGGCCCGGAAGCGGTTGAAGAGCGCCTCGCCGCCCAGGGTGTCCGCACGCGCGCGTTTCGCGCCGAGCTGCCCGTCGGCGACGAAGGTGATCTGCCGGTCGAAGTAGCCGTGCAGGGCGACGATCTCCTTGCGGATCGGCTGCAGCTGCGCGCGCAGGTCGGGATGGCCGGCGGTGAGCTGCGTGATGCGCAGCAGATCGGTCTCGACCGCCTTCCGTCCGTCGAAGTACGGGGTCAGGCTGACGCGCTCGCCCGTGATCATGTAGCCGCGCACGCCCGTCTCCTCGTTCACCATCTGGAGGGCGAGGTCGCGTGTGCGCGTGCGCAGCGGGAACAGCACGTGGATGTATCGGTCCTCCGCCGAGTGGTAGAGCGCGAACGAGCTGTAGACGCCGGCGGCGACGAGGCCGGCGAGCAGCAGCACGGCGGTGGCGATCTTGGCTTTGGTCAGGAACATGGCTCGGGTCACTCCTGCCGCCAGGGCGGCAACGTGTGAAGGGATCGCTGCCGCGGCCGGTCCGCCGGCCGCGACCGAGAGTCCGAAACGGACTGTGGCATCGACAAGGACGGGAGACACCCCA
>JAFALP010000308.1 GCA_019234175.1 Actinomycetota bacterium
GAACGGCCACTGGTGCAGCGAGACGTAGAGGACGGAGTCGTCGTCCCAGAACGTCGTCTGCGTCCCGTCGCCGTGATGGACGTCGAAGTCGACGATCGCAACGCGGTTGAGGCCCGACGCACGTGCGGCGACGGCGACGTTGTTGAAGATGCAGAAGCCCTTCGCGCGGTCGGGCATGGCGTGGTGGCCCGGCGGCCGCACGAGCGCGAACGCGCCGCGTCGCGCCGCTTCGATCGCCGTTCCCGCCGCGAGCGCCGCAGCCTCGAACGTCGTCGCTGACGCGACCGTGTCGCCGTCGAGCCACGTCGGCTCGGCGATGCCGCGGATGCGCTCCACGTGCTCGCGCGTGTGCACGAGCAGGAGCTCGTCGTCGGTGGCGGGCCGGCCTTCGTTCCAGTCGAGCCCCTCGAGCAGCACCGCGATCCGCTCCGGCCGCTCCGGGTGATGGCCGGTGGGATGGAGGCGCGCGAGCGCGGGGTCGGTCAGGACGTCGATGCGAGTGACGCTAGCCGGTCGGCCAGCGCGTTCAGTCCCAGCCCGCGGACGAAGGAGGACGCCTCCGCCCAGTTGGGTGACTGGTCTTCGAGGGGAGGAAGAGGAGCAGAGGCGTCCATCGACGCGATTCGGCGATAGAGCCGCAAGTCCTCCGCCTCGGCGGCGAAGCGCCCGGCCGCGAGCGCGCCCTCGAGGGAGCCGAACTCGTGGATGACGTCGGCCGCCTTCTTCGGCCCGACGCCGCGGGCGCCCGGCAGCTTGTCCGACGGATCGCCGCGCAGCGCGATCAGGTCCGGCACCTGCTCCGGCTCGACGCCGTACCGCTCGCGCACCTCGGCCGGCCCGATGCGCGCGATCTCGCTCACGCCTCGCGTCGGCTGCAGGACGGTGACGCGATCGGACACGAGCTGGAACGCGTCGCGGTCGGAGGTGGCGACGAGCACGTCCCCCTTCCACGTCTTCGCCGCGGCGGCGAGGAAGTCGTCCGCTTCGTACCCCGGCGCCTTCGCGGCGGCGAAGCCGCATGCCCGCACGACGTCGGGGAGGATCTCGAGCTGTTCGAGAATCGACTCCTCGAAGATGCGGCCGGACTGGTAGGCGGGGAACGCCTCGTGCCGGTACGTCGGCGTGCTCAGCGTGTCCCAGCCGACGAGCACGGCGTCCGGCTGCTCCATCTCCCACAGCCGCGTGAGCATGTTCGTGAAGCCGACGACGGCGTTCAGCCGGATGGACTTCGGCAGGGCGTGATACGCGCGGTGGGCGAACGAGTCGCCGTCGACGACGAGCAGCGTGCTCAGAGCGACGCTTCCAGCTCTGCGATGCGCTCCATCAGGCGGTCGGTCGCGATCTGGGCGGCGTCGCGCACCGGCATGTCGCGAAGGTCGTCGAGGTCGACCGGCACGCCGTACGCGACGCGCAGCGGGCCGAAGCGGATGAGCTTGTCGGTGCCGGCGACTGCGGCGGGGACGAGCGGCACGCCCGCCTCGAGCGCGATGCGCGCGGCCCCTGTGCGCGGCCGGGCCTCGAACTTCTTGTTCAGGCCCTTCCGCCGCCTCGTTCCCTCCGGGAACATGGCCACGACGTTGCCCTCGCGGGCGAGGCCGATCGCGGTCTCGATCGCCTCGACGTCGGCCTGGCCGCGCCGCACCGGGAAGGCACCGGCGCCGTTCAGCACGAGCGTGACCGGGAACCAGTACAGCTCCGACTTGGCCATGAAGCGGAGGAACCGCGTCGGCCAGAGCGGCATCCCCAACGGCCACGGGTCGAAGTTGGACACGTGGTTGCAGGCCAGGACGAGGCCGCCGTCGTCCGGCACGTTCTCGCGCCCGCGCGCGTGCAACCGGAAGAGCCAATGGACGACCGGCCAGGTGAGCGCAGCCACGACGTTGTAGGTGCGGGTGGGGCGCAAGCTAAGGTGAATCTATGGCCAAGACCCTCGTCGTCGCCGAAAAACCATCCGTCGGACGCGACCTTTCCGTCGCGCTTCCCGGCTCGTTCGAGAAGAGCGAGGGCTACCTCGAATCGGACGAGTACGTCATCACGTGGGCGGTCGGGCACCTCGTGCAGCTCGCCGATCCCGAGGAGTACGACGAGAAGTTCAAGAAGTGGAAGATGGCCGACCTGCCGATCGTGCCGGAGGACTTCCATCTCGTCCCGCGCGACGCCAAGTCGAAGAAGCAGCTGAACCTCATCCTCAAGCTGATGAAGCGCGAGGACGTCGACAACTTCATCAACGCCTGCGACGCCGGGCGCGAGGGCGAGCTGATCTTCGCGTACATCTACGAGATGTACCGCCAGTCGCTGAAGAAGAAGGACGGCGGGCCGAAGCCGGTCCAGCGCCTGTGGATCTCGTCGATGACGAAGCAGGCGATCCGCGAGGGATTCGAGAAGCTCCGCCCCGGCGAGCAGATGGACTCGCTCGAGCAGGCGGCACGCTCCCGGTCGGAGGCGGACTGGATCGTCGGCATGAACGCGAC
>JAFALP010000186.1 GCA_019234175.1 Actinomycetota bacterium
CCAGGATCACAACTACAGCGACGAGCAGCAGGCGATGGACGGCGGGAAGATGGACCAGTTCGTCCAGAGCGTCGGCACCGACGGCGGCTCGAAGATCCCCGCCGCGGCCGGCATTCCCAGCACCGGCATCACCACCCTGTGCAACCCGAAGACCGTCATGGGCTACTACGACGGGAACGCCACCACCGCGCTGTGGAACTACGCACAGCACTACGCGATGAGCGACAACTCCTACGGCACGACGTTCGGGCCTTCGGCTCCGGGCGCGATCAATCTCACGTCCGGCGACACCGGCAACGTCGACATGACGCACACGGCCGGCACGGTGTCGAAGTCCTCGTCCACGACCCCGAACGCCGACATCACGCCCGACGGCCTCGGCGGCTACTCGCTCACGAGCGATGCACAGCCGTATTGGGACGACTGCTCGACACGTGACGCGGTCGCACTCAGCGGCACGAACATCGGCGACGAGCTGAACACCGCCGGCCTCTCGTGGGGCTGGTTCCAGGGCGGCTTCGCCCCGACGACGACGTTCGCCGCGGCATCCGCCGCCGTCCATCCGGGCCAGGCGACGAGCCAGTTCATCCCGGATGAGTTCTCCGGCAGCTTCACCGGCAAGGTCGTCCCCGCGCATGCCAGCAACCAGGCGCTGTGCGACGCGGTGACGCCCATCGGCGTCGCGCTCGGTGCGACGGCCGCCAACGCGCCGTGGGGCTTCAAGGACGACTACATCCCGCACCACGAGCCGTTCCAGTACTACGCGTCGACGGCGAACCCGCACCATCTCGCCCCGGCGAGCCTGTCGGCGATCGGCACCGACACGCAGAGCTACGTCGCCGGCGTGCCGCAGTTCGACACCGCCAACCACAACTACGACACGAGCGACTTCGACAAGCTCGTCGCGGCGATCAACGCCGGCACGCTTCCCGCGTCGGCGCTTCCGGCGGTCACCTTCCTCAAGGCCCCCGGCTACGAGGACGGGCACGCGCAGTACTCGAACCCGATCGACGAGCAGGCGTTCGTCGTGAAGGAGATCGATGCGCTCGAGAAGACGCCCGACTGGTCGAGCACGGCGGTCTTCATCAACTACGACGACTCGGACGGCTGGTACGACCACGCCTACTCGGGCGTGCTCAACCCGTCGAACGCCGGAGCGGACAACCTGACGAACTCGGTCGTCAAGCCTGCGACCGGGACGTCCGGCATGTGCGGCAGCGAGCCGCCCGCACCGCTCGCGAACGAGCAGGGACGCTGCGGCCTCGGTCCGCGGCTGCCGATGATCGTCGTGTCACCGTGGGCGAAGACGAACTACGTCGACCACAACCTCAGTGACCAGTCCTCGATCATCAACTTCATCGAGTACAACTGGCATCTGCCCAGCATCGCCGGCTCGTTCGACCAGGCGCTCGCCTCGAAGGACGCGCAGGAGGGCATCCCGTTCGACCTCGCGGGCATGTTCGACTTCCAGCACCAGGCGACCGCGCCGACGTTCCCGCTCTCTCCGGTCACGGGTCAGATCGACCTGACCGGCATCAGCCTGAGGGGACGCGATCTCAAGGGCGACGACCTCGAGGGAGCGCAGGGCCCGAACGCGAACATCCAGGGGACGAACCTGCAGAACGCGTTCCTCGCCAATGTCGACTTCGCTGGGGCGAACCTCCAGGGCTCGAACCTGCAGGGGGCGGCGCTCGCCGGCGCCGACCTCGCGGGAGCGAACCTCCAGGGCTCGAATCTCCAGGGCGACGACCTGAGCGGGGCCAACCTCAGCAACGCGACGCTCCAGGGGGCGAACCTCGAGCGCTCGAACCTGACGAACGCCAACCTCCAGGGCGCCAACGTCCAGGGGGCGAACCTCCACAACGTCACCTGGTCGAACACGATCTGCCCGGACGGCTCGAACAGCTCGAGCGACGGCGGGTCCTGCCCGATCCACCCGTAGCGAGGTAGCTCAGTGCGAGCTGGCGGCCACGAGGGCCGCCAGCTCGCGCCGGGTCTGCTTCAGCTCTTTCTTCTTGTCGGACAGCGCCGGGCCCTTCAGGCCACGCACGGCCGACAGCTGCAGGTCGCCGACGAGGACGCGGATGCGCTCGAGCAGGCGCTCCACCTCGTTGCGGTAGCGGCGGCGATCGTCAGGCATCAGGCTGCCTCCTCCACGAGCTCGGCGACGACGGGCTCCTCGGTCTCCACGGCCTCGACCGGATGTGACTCGATGAGCGCGCCGGAGATGATCGTGCCGGCGAGGGAGATCGCGGCGAGAACGTAGAACGCGATGACGAAGCCGTGCGTGAGCGCGGCGCCCGACGAGACGGAGACGCCGTGATGCGTCGCGTACCGGCTCGTGTACGTGGTCGCGATGGTGGTGGCGATGGCGACCCCGATCGCGCCGCCGATCTGCTGCGACGTGTTCAACAGGCCGGACGCGACGCCGGCGTCACGCCGGCCCACGCCCGCGAGCGCGCCGATCGACATCGGCACGAACACGAACGCCATGCCGATCCCGCCGATGAGGAAGGCCGGGAACAGATCCCAGAAATAGCGGCCGTCGACGGGCAGGCGCGTGTACAGGAGCAGGCCGAACGTGGCGACGAGCATGCCGACCGGCAGCACGCGGCGGATGCCGATCCTCGTCACGACGCCCTGCGACACGCCCGAGAAGACGATGATCGCGAGCGTGAACGTGATGTACGCGGCGCCGGTCTGCAGCGCCGAGTAGTGCAGCACCTGCTGCATGTACAGCGTCAGAAGGAAGAACTGCGCGAAGATGGCAGCTCCGGAGAAGAGCGCCGCGGCGTTCGAGCCGGACAGCGTGCGCAGCCGGAAGATCCGCAGCGGCAGGAGCGGCGCCGGCGAGCGGAGCTCGACGACGATGAACGAGCCGATCAGCGCCGCGGACGCGGCGAGGAGGCCGGCGGTCGTCGCCGTCGCCCACCCGTGCTGGCTCGCGCGCGTGAGCGCATAGACGAGCAGCATGAGACCGCCGGTGATCGTCGCCGCGCCGGCGATGTCGAAGTGGCGGTGATCGAGGGCCGCACGGCTCTCCCGGAGCAGGATCGGCGACAAGACGAGCACGAGCGCGCCGACGGGGACGTTCACGTAGAAGATCCACGACCAGCTGAAGGCGCTCGTCAGGGCGCCGCCGAGGAGCACGCCCGCGGCTGCGCCGCTCCCGGAGACGGCGCCCCAGATGCCGAGGGCGAGATTCCGCTCGCGGCCCTCCTGGAAGGTCGTCGTCAGGATGGAGAGCGCGGCGGGGGCGAGGAGCGCCGCCCCGAGCCCCTGCAGGGCGCGGAACGTGATCAGCGACCCCGACGACCACGCGAGCCCGTCCAACAGGGAGCTCGTCGTGAACAGCGCGAGCCCGGCCATGAACATGCGCCGGCGCCCGAGCAGGTCGGCCATCCGGCCGCCCAGGAGGAGGACGCCGCCGAAGAGGATGGAGTAGGCGGTGATGACCCACTGCAGGCTCTCCTGGCTGAAGTGGAGGTCGGTCTTGATGGTGGGCAGCGCGACGTTGACGATCGCGATGTCGAGGACCACCATGAACTGGGCGGCGACGAGCACGGCCAGTCCGAGCCAGCGGCGCCGGTCGGCAGTGTCCGTCACGGGCGTTCCAATCGTGTTGCTGCTCATCAAATTTCTCCCCAAATCGTTTGCATCACCCACGATACACGAAGAAAACGATCCTGCGCTACACTTGTTTGCGCAATGAACACTGAGCCCTCGCCGACAGCGAACTGCCTCCCGGCGGAGCTGGTGGCGCGAGCCGCATTCCTGCTGGGCCGCATCGGCCTCTCCGTGAAGGAGGAGACGATGGAGCGGTTCGAGCAGGCGGGATTCAGCGCCTACCAGTACGGGATCCTCGCCCTCCTGGAGGAGGGCTCCCGGGTGTCGCAGACGACCATCGCCGACGCCCTCGCGTTCGACAAGAGCATGCTCGTCGGACTCCTCGACCAGCTCGAGGAGAAGGGCCTGATCGAGCGGCGGCGCGACCCGAACGACCGCCGCCGGCAGATGGTCAGCCTGACCCCGGCCGGCAAGCACCAGCTGGAGGCGTTCCGCGGGTTCGTCCGCGACATCGAGGACGAGTTCCTGGCGCCGCTGGACGAGGAC
>JAFALP010000363.1 GCA_019234175.1 Actinomycetota bacterium
TCACGGCGCGGCCACGCCGCCCCGAATGGTTGAAGGTGCGGGCGCCGAGCGCGGACTCGCGCTACTTCGACGTCAAGCGCCTGATCCACGGACAGTCCCTGCACACGATCTGCGAGGAGGCGCGCTGCCCGAACATCTCCGAGTGCTGGGGACGCGGTACCGCGACCTTCCAGATCCTCGGCGACACCTGCACGCGCGCGTGCCGCTACTGCTACGTGCATTCGGGCCGGCCGGAGACGCCGCCGGACGCGCTCGAGCCGCTGCGCGTCGCGCAGGCGGCAGCGCAGATGGAGCTGAAGCACGTCGTCGTCACCTCCGTCGACCGCGACGACGTCCCCGACCGCGGCGCCGCGCACTACGCGGCCACGATCCGCGCGCTGAAGGCGAAGCTGCCGGAGGCGTCCGTGGAGGTGCTCACGCCCGACTTCCTCGGCGTCGAGGAGGAGGCGCTGCAGACCGTGCTCGCAGCGCGGCCCGAGGTGTTCAACCACAACATCGAGACGGTGCGCCGCCTGCATCCGCACATGCGCGGGGCGAAGGCGAGCTACGACAAGGCCCTGTGGCTGCTCGCGCGCGCGAAGGAGGTCGCCGACTACGAGGTGATGACGAAGTCGGGGATCATCGTCGGCCTCGGCGAGACGAACGACGAGGTCGTGGAGACGATGCGCGACCTGCGGGCGCACGGCGTCGACGTGGTGACGATCGGCCAGTACCTGCAGCCGAGCTCGAAGCACGCGTCCATCGACCGCTGGGTCCACCCGGACGAGTTCCGCTGGTTCCGCGAACAGGGAGAGGCGCTCGGCTTCGGCTCCGTGTTCAGCGGCCCGCTCGTCCGGTCCAGCTATCGCGCGGACGAGCAGCGTCACGCCGCGGCCTCTGGCCGCGGCGCGATCGCCTACTAGACGCCAGGTCTAGTTCTGGGGAAGGAGGGTGCCCGTGCACTGGCCGGAGAGATGCCCGGCCTGATTGCCCCCGCCTCCGACCGCCCCGTCGTGATTGCACTCGAGGTTGCCGAAGACGGTGTTGTTGGACACGTCACTGCTGGTCGAAGCGTTGTTGGAGAAATGAAGGTCGTTGCCGAAGACGCTGCCGATGTTCCCGGTGATGTCGGCCGAGGAGGCGCACCCGACGCCGCCGACGCTGAAGGGCGCGAGCGAGGAGCTGTTCTGCACTTCGCCGTTCCCCAGCACGATGCTGTTGCAGATCACGTTCAGCCCGAGGTGCAGCGGGTCGCCGGCGCCCGAGGTGTTGTGGATGTGCAGGTCACCGGAAACGGTCGTGCCCACGATGGAGATGCCCGTCGCGCCGTCCGACTCGACGTTGCCCTGCACCGTCGCGTTCAGCAGGTCGCAGTAGGAGCCCTTCTGCACGTGGACGTTGTGGTAGCTGCCCGTCAGCTGCTGGTTCTGGCACGTGACGTCCATGAGGTGCGACTGCACCGGCGCGCCGGGGACGTTGGCGAGGTAGCCGAGGAGCTTCGCCACGTCCGGGCTGCCGAGACCGGTGGTCAGGTCGTAGCCGGGGCCGGCGGAAAAGCCGGGGATCTCCGGGTCGAACGTGTTGTTGCCGACCGTGATGTCGTGGAAGGCATCCGGATGCGCGCGGTCGACCGCGTACAGCGCTCCGTTCGCCGGACCGAGCGGTCCGTTGCCGGCAGCCGCGCGCACCTGGTCGACGAGCGCGAGGATGCCGGCCCACTCTGCCGTCGACGCGCTGGTGCCGCCGACGACGCCGTGCATGCCCTCGAAGACGACGAGCGAGCCTGCGTTCTCGGACGCGTTCAGCGCGACGTCGGGGACGGTGCGCTTCGAGTAGCCGGTGACGCCCTGCTGGTAGCCCGGCGCCGGGAAGAGCTGGCTCGGAGCGCCGCCGGTGGCGCCGCCGCCGAAGAGCGTCTCGTTCCACGTCGCCTCGGCGCCGTAGCCGCCGAGATTGCTCTGCAGGCCGTACGGGCCCTCGACCGTCAGGCCGGCGTACGGGCCGTTCGGGATCGTGTAGAAGTCGTCCGCGCCCTGCGTGCCGCCGATGGCGGTGACGAGCGGGTCGGTGGCCGGGTACCACGCGACGATGCCGGTGTCGCCGTCGCCGCTGGCGCCGAAGTCGCCCGTCGCGGCGATGACCGTGTCACCGAGGCCGCTCGCGGCTGCGTACACGCGATGCGCGCTGAGGTCGTCGATGAAGCCCCTCTTCACGAACGTCTCGTCGGCGCCGAAGCTCTGCGACACGATCGCGCCCGGATACTTGCCGAGCGCGTGCTGCACCGCGTCGGTCAGGTCGTGCGCGTTGTCGTTGTGCGCGATCGAGAGGACGATGTTCGCCTTGGGGGCCATCCCGTGCGCCCACTCGACGTCGAGGTTCGTCTCCACCTGCCACCCCTGGACGTTCGGGTCGTTCGGGTTGCCGGTGCCGTTGTTGCCGAGGATCGTCAGCGACGGATCGGGAAGGCCGTTCTCGAAGTCGAACTGCGCGAGGTCGCTCTTCAGCGTCGGGTTCCCGAACGCGTCGACGATGATGATCGTCTGCCCGGCGCCGTTGGCGGCCGCGGGGACGTCGTAGATCTTGTCCATGTCGCTCGGCGTGTAGCAGATGACGCCGAACGCGTTGCCGCCGCAGGGCGTGCCGCCGCCGGCCGCGCTCACCCAGGTGACGGGCGGAGCCGCGACGTAGCTGGACGGAGCGACGCTGGGCTTCGAGAAGGGCGGATCCTTCGGCCCGGGGGCCGACGACGCCGCGCCGGCAGTGGCGAGGGCGAGAGCCGCCAACGCAAGCACAGCCAGCAGTGTGTGGGAGAGCCGCAGTCGATTGTTCATAGCCGCAGGCCGATCCTGGCCGAAGTTGTCGCACTCCGCCATCCCCCGGAAGGTTTCCCTTCGCCTGGGTGAGCCGTTTTACGTTTGCATCCCCCGCAACGAGGTACCATTCCAGCTGTGATGCGCACGTGCGCGGCAGCCGTCGCCGCCGCCGCTGCCGTCTTCGTTCCGGCGGCCGGCGCGGCGACCCCTGTGCCCATCGCCCCGATCACTCCGGGCGACGAGGGCGCCACCACCGCCGTCTCGGCACCCGCCGGCGCCGCCGCACAGCCGGTCCAGCTCACCGTCACGATCAAGACCGAGCTCCAGTGCGGCCGGATCCGGGCCGGCTCCATCCTCGTCACGCTGCCGTCGGCGATGCGCTTGAGCGCGTCCATCCCGCGCGACTCCGTCACCTTGAACGGCGCCGCACCGGCGAGCATGGCGGTCACCGGCCACATCGTCGCGCTCAAGGTGGCGCCGAAGCCCGGGATCATCTGCGACGTGATCGGGCCCGGCGTCATCCGGATCGTCTTCGCCCGTTCCGCCGGCCTCGGCAATCCGATGGACGCCGGCTCCTACGCGGTCACCGTGCACTCCGGCACCGTGTCCGGCACGGCGCACCTGAGCATCACCGCGTAACGAAAAG
>JAFALP010000222.1 GCA_019234175.1 Actinomycetota bacterium
GCGGAGCCGCGAGCATCTTCGGCTCGGCCTCCAGCACGACCTTCAAGGCGTCCGTCTCGGCCGCGGCGGCGAACGTATCGTACGCCGTCATCACCGCGGAGAGCGGATAGCGGTGCGTTGCGAAGGGCAGCGGATCGAGGCGGCCCTCCGCGATCAGCTTCAGCAGCCGTGCCGTCGTCGACGTGTCGACGAGGCCGGTGGTGATGGTGACGTCCCGGATCCAGAGCTTCTCCAGGTGGAGCGTGGCCGGATGACCGTGGACGCCGACGTTCGCGACCCGCCCGCCGGGGCGGATCAGGTCGGTGCAGAGCTCGAACGTCTCGGGCACGCCGACCGCCTCGATGGCGACGTCGGCGCCGAGGCCGCCCGTCAGCTCGACCACGCGGCCGATGGCGTCCTCGCGCCCGTTGTTGATCGTCACGTCCGCGCCGAACCTCCGCGCCTGCTCGAGGCGGGAGTCGGCCAGGTCGATGGCGATGATCTGGCCCGGGGTGAGGAGCTTCGCGGTCAGGATCGCCGCGAGGCCGATGGGACCTGCGCCGACGATGACGACGGCGTCTCCGGGCTGGACCCCGCCGGCGAGCACCCCGACCTCGAACGCGGTCGGGAGGATGTCGGCGAGGAACAGGACCTGCTCGTCGGTGAGCTCCTCCGGCACCTTGTACACGGAGGTGTCGGCGAACGGGACCCGTGCGTACTCGGCCTGCAGGCCGTCGATGAGGTGGCCGAAGATCCAGCCGCCCCCACCGGTGCAGAGGCCGTAGCGGCCCTCCTTGCAGAAGCGGCAGCGGCCGCACGACGTGATGCAGGAGACCAGCACGCGGTCTCCGATGTCGACGGTGGTCACGCCGGTCCCCTTCTCGACGACGGTGCCGACGGCCTCGTGCCCGAGGATCGTGCCGGGCAGGACCTCCGGAACGTCGCCCTTGAGGATGTGCAGGTCGGTCCCGCAGATCGTCGACGAGCTGATCTTCACGATCACGTCGCCGGGATCTCGAAGGACGGGGTTGGGAACGTCGTCCCAGCTGCGCTTGCCGGGACCGTGGTACACGAGCGCTTTCATGGCGCCACCTCCTCGTGGAATGTCTCGACTCGAGTCTGTGCGCCGGCGCAGCGCTCGGAATCGGTAGTAGACGGAGCATCGATGTGCGGCACTACGGATGCCGCGCGCGGGGTTCCGTGTCACCTTCAACCCGAAGCGGCGCTTCGGATGCCGCCTTCGGAAGGGAGTTCGAGATGTTCGACACCATCGTCTGGGCGACCGACGGATCGCCGCTCGCCGAGAAGGCGCTTCCCCTCGTGACCGAGCTCGCGGAGCTCCACGGGTCGAAGGTCGTCGCCGTGCACGCGAACGAGGTGCTTCCGGGCCGGCTGGGCGGTCAGCCGATGCTGGCCGACGAGGACGACCTGACGGCGACCATCGAGCGCCGCGTGGCGGAGCTGTGCGAGAAGGGAATCTCCGCCGAGCTCGAGGTTCGGACGGGCGTCCGCGGCGTCGCGGAGCTGATCGCCGATGCGGCCTACGACTGCGGCGCGGAGCTGATCGTGATCAGCACGCACGGGCGCGGAGCATCCGCCTCTGCGCTCCTCGGGAGCGTCTCGCGGCGCCTCCTCCACGCGGCCGATTGCCCGGTGCTCGTCGTCACGCCCTCGCACGACCGGCACCACGCCGGCGTCGCGTCGGTCTGAGCGATACCCGTCACACGACTGCGGCTTCCCCGCAGTCGTGTGACGGCCTCTTTCCGAGGTCGTCCGAGCGAGCGGAGGCGATGCTCGTCCCATGAACGATCTCCGCATGCACGACTCCGGCTCGGAGTACGTCTACGAGCTGGATGTGCCGACTGCCGAGGCGGACACCCTGGTGGCCGAAGTTCGCGACGCGTGCGTCACCGTCAGCGGGGGCGTCGATCGCGATCCCGAGTTCTTCGGCAAGAGCGGGCGGTCGCCGAGCGTGTTCAGCCGCCGCATCGTGTTGCCGGTCGATGCCGACCTCTGTCAGGTGCGCGCGGTCTTGAACGACGGCGTCCTCGAGCTCCACGCGCCGAAGTACGGCCACGTGCCGCGCCGGCTGGTCCTGGAGCGGCGGTCGTGACCGCCCGCGAGGTCGAGTCCGTCGAGCACGAGGTGACCGAACTCACGCGGCGCGCCGCGTGCCAGCTCGCGATCGGCTGCGCTGGACTGATCGCAGCGGTCGTCGCCAGCGTGGTCTTCAACCAGCTCGCGATTCCGCTGCTCGTCGCCGGCCTCGCGGTCGGCGCGCGCGGCCTCGTGGCCGACGTGGATGCGCGCGTCCGCGTCGCGCATCCGAGCG
Source organism: Actinomycetota bacterium (assembly GCA_019234175.1). Lineage (GTDB taxonomy): Bacteria > Actinomycetota > Thermoleophilia > Gaiellales > Gaiellaceae > Palsa-739. The sequence goes on from JAFALP010000222.1 coordinate 2,312, forward strand.
TGCCTACGGAGCCGAAGACGTGGTAAGAGTCCCTCTCGTGGGGCCAGATCGGATCGAGGTCGCCTCCGCCGTCGAGCGCCTGCGGGACAGCGGCGGCTACGAGATCGTCCACGAGTCTCCCGGGCTCGAGATCGGCGTGTACGTGCTCGTCGCGCCGGAGCCGGACCGGCAGCAGCCACACGTGGACGACGAGGTCTACGTCGTCCTCGACGGATCGGGCGTGCTGGAGATCGAGGGAGAGACCGTCGCACTCGACGTGGGACACGCGGCGTTCGTGCCGGCCGGTGCCGACCACCGCTTCAGCGCGTACGAGCAGCTTGCCGTGCTCGTGATCTTCGCGAAGAAGCGCTAGCTCG
>JAFALP010000337.1 GCA_019234175.1 Actinomycetota bacterium
CCCGGCCAGGACGCCTCCGGTCACGACCGCAACGGTGAACGGGATGAGGAACATCTTCCCGAGCGAGCGAAGCGACGCCTTCCGCCACGCGACGAGCGGCCCGAGTCCCATGAGCAGGATGAGCGGGAGCCCGAACGTGTGCAGGAAGAAGTCGTAGTACGGCTTCGACACCGAGCGCGTCGTGCCGTTCACCGCCTGCGTCAGGATCGGGTAGACGACGCCCCAGAGGATCGTCAGCGCGAGCGCGACGAGGAGGAGGTTGTTGTAGAGGAAGGTCGCCTCGCGCGAGACGAGCGACTCGAGCTTCGTCTTCGCCTTCAGCAGCGGCAGCCGGATGTAGATGAGCGCGACGGAGAAGACGACCACGACGACGATGAAGCCGAGGAACCAGCCGCCGATCGAGCTCTGCGTGAACGAGTGGATGGAGTTGATGACGCCCGACCGCGTCAGGAACGTGCCGAAGAGCGAGAGGCAGAACGCGAGCGTCACGAGCGTCACGTTCCACACCTTCAGCATCCCGCGCTTCTCCTGGATCATCACCGAGTGCAGGAACGCGGTGGCCGCGAGCCACGGCATCAGCGCCGCGTTCTCGACCGGGTCCCACGCGTAGTAGCCGCCCCAGCCGATCTCGACGTAGGCCCAGTGCGCGCCGAGCAGCTGGCCGACGCCGAGGAACGTCCACGCGGCGAGCGTCCACCGGCGCGTGACGATGATCCAGCGCTCGTCGCTCCGCTTGGAGAGCAGCGCGCCCATCGCGAACGCGAACGGGATGGTCAGCCCGACGTAGCCGAGATAGAGCAGCGGCGGGTGCGCAAGCATGTAGGGGTTCTGCAGGGACGGATCCATGCCCGCGCCGTCCGCAGGCGCCGCAGCCGTCTTGAACGGGCTGGAGACGAAGCAGAGCATGAACGTGAAGAACACGGCAACGCCGCCCAGCACGGGCACGGTCCAGGTGACGAGGTCGCTCGACTTCCTGTTCAGGAAGACAGCGAGCGCGGCGTAGCCGGTGAGCACGAGCAGCCACAGGAGCAGCGACCCCTCCTGCCCGCCCCAGAACGCCGAGAGGGCGTACCCGAGCGGCAGCGAGTGGCTCGTGTGCTGTGCGACGTAGACGAACGAAAGGTCGCGGCGCGCGAGCGCGACGATGAGCACGACGGACGCGACCACCGTCGTCCCGAACGCGGCGTAGAGTGCGTTCTGCGCGGAGACCGCGAGCCTGCGACGGCGCTTCCACGCGGCGAGCGACCCGCCGACGAGCGCGTACAGGACGAGCGCGAAGCTCAGGAGGAGCGCGGCGCGGCCGAGCTGCGCCACGCTAGGTGTTCGTCTTCGCCGGCGTGTACTTCGACGGGCACTTCGTCACGAGCGAGCCCGGCTTCGCGACGAACGTGCCCTCGCGCAGCGTCCCCTCGACGACGATCTGGCGTCCGGTCCGGAAGAGATCGGGGACGCTGCCCGTGTACAGCACCCGGGTGCGGGCGGCCCCGCCGCCGTGGTCGTCCTTCATCAGGAACCGAAGGCCGCCCGTGCTCTGCGCACTCCCCGCCACATGGCCGACCACCGTGCCCACGAGCAGGACGTCCTGCCCCCGGTGCTGGGCGAGCGTGCTCGGCGAGATCTCCGGCGTGCCTGCGCCTGCGATCGACGTGTAGAGGATGAAGACCGCGAGCGCTGCAGCGACGGAGAGCGCGATGACCAGGCGAGCTGGGCTCCGCTTCACGCCCCGGATCGTACCCGAGCGCTACGCGCTGTTCGTGGCACGACGAGCAGGCACGCGATAGCCGTGCTCGGCGCACAACGAGCCCGGCGCCTCCTCGGTGAGGGCGTCGCAGTAGCCCTTGCCGTAGGCGGCCCGGAGAAAGGCGGCGACGACCTCGAGGCTCCATTCCGAGATGTCGCCCGCTTCCCGCCAGAGATCGGCGAGGCGGAGGTCGATGTCGAGCTCCAGCAGGTCGATGCGTGACGGGTGCTTGGCCATGTCGAAAACGTAGAAACTGGGTCGGACGGAATGGGCGCGATCAAGTTCGGACCGGCACGAATCCCCTCCCGCGAGAGCCCCGAGACGGCGATCGAGGCGCTGCTCGCGCTCGGGTACTCCGCCTGCGAGATCGACTTCGAGGGGAAGTTCTGGATGGACTACGACTTCGCCGCGCAGCTCGGCGCGCTCGCCCGCGACGCCGGCGTCGTGCTCTCCGTCCACGCGCCGCTCGCGGGCTTCATGGGGCACGCCGAGCGCGGGAAGAAGCTGAACATGGCCGTCGGCATGCTCGACCATTCGGCCGGCATCGCCGCCGCGTGCGGCGCGGAGGTGGTCGTCTTCCATCCAGGGTTCCTGCTCGGGCGCACGCGCGACGAGGCGATCGACTCCGTCGTCGAGCAGCTGGGCGAGCTGCGCGAGCGGCTGGAGAAGAAGGACCGCGCGGTGCCGTTCGGCGTCGAGGTGATGGGACGCGTGCGCGACCTCGGTTCGCTCGACGACGTGCTCGCCATCTCGGAGCGCACGGGCTGGGTCCGCCCCGTTCTCGACTTCGCGCACATGCATGCGACGAGCGACGGCCTCTTCACCGGGGTCGAGCCGTTCCTGAACGCGCTGGAGGCGACGGACGCGGTGCTCGAGCCGGGCGCGCCCTTTCACATCCACTTCAGCGACATCGCGTTCGCGAACCGGAACGAGACGAAGCACCTCCCCTACGGCGAGGGGACGCTGCGCGCGGAGCCGCTTCGGGACGCGCTCGCGCACTTCGAGCGGCCGGCGACGGTGATCAGCGAGTCGCCGGACGTGGAGTCGACTCAGGCCATCGGCGCGGTGCTTCTCGGCACGAGCTCGGCGAGCCGAGCCTCGTAGCCGACGGCCTCGTCCTCCCGGCCGCGCTCCGCGTAGAAGTGCACGAGCCGGCGGAGCGCCCACCGCTCCGGAGCGCGCATGTGCGACTGCCGCAGCTCGCCGACCGCTTCCCGCAGCAACGCCTCGGCCTCGTCGTCGCGACCCTGCGCGGCGCGGACGGACGCGAGCGACAGCTTCGTCGTGGACAGGGAGATGCGATCCTCGCCGCCGACGGACGCGCGCGCCTCGAGCGCGAGCCGCTCAGCCTCCTCGAGACGGCCGAGCTTCACGTAGACCTCGGCGAGCGAGCGCTGCGCCTCGCACAACCGCGCGCGGTCGTTCAGGCCCTTCATCGTGCGCACCGCTTCGACGAGCAGCTTCTCCGCGCGCGTGAGGTCGCCCTGTGCCATTGCGGCGCGCGCGATCATCATGTTCGCGTGCGCCTCGGCGGCGGTGTTTCCGATCTCGCGATAGATCTCACGCGCGGCTGTGTATGCGGCCTCGGCCTCGACCTCGTTCATGCGCCAGTTCTCGAGCGAGGCGCGCGTGGCCAGCGCCTGCGCGCGGCCGATCATGCTGCCGCTCTCCTCTGCGAGCTCGGCGATGCGATCGACGAGCGGCTCCGCCTCGTCGATCTCGAGCCGAAGGACGTACATCTCCGCCAGGCCCATGGTGATGAAGACCTCCTGGTCCTTGCGGCCGGCCGTGCGCGCGGCCTCGAGCGCGAGCTTCGCCCAGCGCTCGAACGCGTCGGCGTCTCCCACCCACTGCGCCACCGATGCGGCGGCGCGCAGCGCCTCGAACTGGATGTCGGGCGCCTCGCCCGTGAGCACCTCGACCGCCTCCTCGGCGAGCTGGCGCGCGGCGACGGCGTCGGCGCGCTGGTTCAGCACCGCCTCGGCGAGCGCGGTGAGCGCGCGGCCCTGCAGGAGCCGCTCGCCGTGTGACGCGGCGACGGACGCGACGTCCTCCATCTCGACGATGACCGCGGTCATGTCGCCGAGCCGCCAGGCGGCGCGCGCGGCGAAGTAGCGGCGCTCGAGGGTCGGTGACAGCTCGACCGAGCGGAGAAGCAGCTTCCGCGCGCTGCGGAACGCCTCGCGCGAGAGCGCACGCCGGCCGGCGTGGCTGAGCGCGGAGGCGGCCTCCTCGGCGAGCTCCGGCGGCGCGGCGCCGTCGAGCTCGGCGAGCAGCCGCGCGGCCTGGTCGAGGTGGAACGCCTTGATCTCGACGAGCTCGTCTCCCGCCTTCTCGGCGAGCCAGAGCGCGAACGCCCGGTGCAGCTCGGCCCGCGAGAGCTTCGAGAGGCCCGCGTACGCAACCTCGCGGATGAGCACGTGGCGGAACTTGTACGCCTGCTCGCCGCTGATGGACGCGCGCGGCTCGCGCACGATCAGGTCGCGGAGGAGCAGCCCGTCGAGGGCGTCGCCGACGTCGTCGACCTCGGGGGCGAGCTGCTCGAGCGCGCCCGCCATGAAGATGCGGCCCATCGCCGAGGCGCGCTGCAGCAGCGTCCGCTCGGACATGGGCAGACGGTCGATGCGCGCGGCGATCAGCGCCTGCAGGGTGTCGGGGATGCGCTCGACGCCGTCGCCGTCGCGCTCGGCGAGCATCCTGATCGTCTCCTCGACGAAGAGCGGGTTGCCCTCGGTCTTCGCGAGCACGGTCTCGATGTCGAGCGGAAGGTCCAGCTCGGCCGTGAGCGCCTCGAGCAGCTGGGCGCTCTCCTCCGGCTGCAGCGGCTCGAGCTCGAGCGTCGTCGCGCGCACGCGCCCACCGCCCCACGTTGGGCGGACGTCGAGCAGCTCGGGCCGCGCGACGCAGAGGATGAGGAGCGGGTACTCGCGCACCCACGCCGCGAGATGCTCGATGAGCTCGAGCAGCGGCTCCTCGCCCCAGTGCACGTCCTCGAACATGAGCACGAGCGGCTGCGCGGCGGCGAGCTGCTCCGCCCATGCGCGCGCGGCCCACGTGATCTCCTGTTGGCCGCGCTCGCCTTCCACCGCTTCGAGCACGCCGACGGCGAGCGCGAGCAGGTCGGCGACGGCCTCGTCCTCGCACGTCTCGCGGAGCTTCTTCTGCGCCTCGTCGAGCGGGTCGTCGTCGGAGATGCCGGCGGAGGCCTTCACCATCTCGGCGAGCGGCCAGTAGGTGACGCCTTCGCCGTACGGCAGGCAGCGGCCGGAGAGGACGAGCGCGCGGTCGAGGCCGGCGGCGAACTCGCGGGCGAGCCGGCTCTTGCCGACGCCCGGGTCGCCGTAGATGGTGACGAGCGACGCGCGCTTGTCGCGCACCGCGCGCGTGAAGGTGTTCTCGAGCAGCTCCAGCTCGGCGTCGCGGCCGACGAGCGGCGCCGCGAGCGAGCGGAGCGGGCGGCCGAGCTCGGTCACGCAGACGACGCGCCGGGTCTCGACCGGGCGGTCGAAGCCGCGCAGCTCGACGGCCTCGAGCGGCTCCAGCTCGATCCGTCCCTGCACGAGGCCGGCCGTGCCGGGGCCGACGAGGATCTCCATCGGGCCGGCGAGCTGCTGCAGCCGCGCGGCGATGTTCACCGGCTCGCCGGTGGCGAACGTGGAGTCGTGGTTCTCCTCCGCGACGACCTCGCCCGACTCGATGCCGATGCGCGCCTGGAGGTCGAGCTCCTTCACCTTCGCGAGCGTGGCGAGGCCGGCGCGGACGGCGCGCTCGGCGTCGTCCTCGTGGGCGAGCGGGATGCCGAACGCGGCCATGACGGCGTCGCCGGCGAACTTCTCCACGGTTCCGCCGTGCGTGACGATGCAGTGGGCCACCTCGTCGAAGAACCGGCTCACCTGGCGGCGCACGACCTCCGGGTCGCGGCCGGTCAGGCCCTTCGTCGAGTCGACGAGGTCCACGAACAGGACTGTTGCCAGCTTGCGCTCCACACCCACATGGTACGTGGGCACCGCCGGGCTAGGATCGGCGCGGAATGCTGAATCCATCGGTTTTCAAGGCGTACGACGTGCGCGGGATCTACCCCTCCGAACTGGACGAGGAGGGCGCCTACGCGATCGCCCGTGCGGTCGTCGACCAGTTCGAGCCGAGGCGCTTCGCCGTCGGCCGCGACATGCGCCTGTCCAGCCCCTCCATGGCCGCGGCGGCCATCCGCGGCGCCGTCGACGGGGGCGCCGAGGTGCTCGACCTGGGGATGATCGGGACGGAGATGCTCTATTTCGCCGTGGGCGAGCTCGGCCTCGACGGCGGGCTCACCGTCACCGCCTCGCACAACCCGAAGGACTACACCGGAATGAAGATCGTGCGGCGCGGCGCGCTGCCCGTCGGCGGCGAGTCGGGGCTCCTGGACGTGCGCGACCGCGCCGAGGCGGCCGCCTGGCGGGAGAGGACGCCCGGCTCGGTCTCGGAGGTGGACATCTGGCCGGGCTACGTCGACCGGGTGATGTCCTTCGTGGACGTGGCGGAGATCCGGCCGCTCAGAGTCGTGATCGATGCGGCGAACGGGATGGCGGGCGCGATGCTCCCGCCGGTGCTCGAGCGCCTGCCGATGATCGACGCGGTGCGCTGCTTCTTCGACCCGGACGGCAACTTCCCGAGCCACGAGCCGAACCCGCTCCTGCCGGAGAACCGGGAGTTCATCGTGAAGAAGACGCTCGACGAAGGCGCCGACCTCGGCGTCGCGTTCGACGGCGACGCCGACCGCTGCTTCTTCGTCGACGACACCGGCGAGTTCGTCCCCGGCGACTTCGTGACCGCGCTCTTCGCCGAGTCTGTGCTGGCGAAGGAGCCGGGCGCGAAGATCATCTACGACGTGCGCGCGAGCCGCGCCGTGCCCGAGACCATCGAGCGCGACGGCGGCGTGCCGCTCATCAATCGCGTCGGGCACGCGTTCATCAAGGCGCGCATGCGCAAGGACCACGCCGCGTTCGGCGGCGAGGTGTCGGGCCATTACTACTTCCGCGACTTCTCGCAGGCGGACACGGGCACCGTCCCGTTCCTGCTCATGCTCGAGCTCATCTCGCGGAAAGGGAAGAAGCTGTCGGAGATCCTCGCGCCGCTGCGCGCGAAGTACTTCATCACCGGCGAGCTGAACACGCCGGTGAAGGACGTCCCGCTGAAGCTCCAGGAGATCAAGGAGCACTACGCCGGCCACGGCGCGACGATCTCGCACCTCGACGGCATCTCCGTCGACTTCCCCGACTGGCACTTCAACGTGCGGCCGTCGAACACGGAGCCGCTGCTGCGCCTCAACCTGGAGGCGACGTCGGAGGAGCTCATGGAGCAGAAGCGCGACGAGGTGCTCGCGCTCATCCGCTCGTGAGCGAGTACGCGTTCTCGGCGCGGACGCGCGTCGGCTTCTCGGACACGGACGCGCAGGGGATCGTCTACTACGGGCGCTACAACCCGTACTTCGACCTCGCGCGCGTCGAGTACCTGCGGTCTCTCGGCCTGCTCCGCTACGACGGCGCGGGCGAGTTCGTCATGCGGGCGAATGACGTCGAGTACTTCGCACCGGCGATGTTCGACGACGAGCTGGAGATCCACGTCCGCGTCGGGAAGATCGGGCGGACGAGCATCACGTACGAGTTCGCGGCGCATCGCGTTCCGGACGGGACCTTGATGGTGACCGCGCACCAGACCCTCGTGTACGTCGACCTCGCCGAGCGCGTGGCGGTGCCGATCCCCGACGACTTCAGGGAGCGGATCGATGCCGTCTGACGCGGACGACGTCCTGCGGCAGACGGTGGCCGAGCTCGTCGCCGGCGGGTGCGCGTGGGCCGGGATCTTCTTCGTCGAGGACGGGGCGCTCGTCCTCGGCCCATCGGCCGGCGCCGAGGACGAGCCGCGGCGTTCGGCCGTCACCGTGACGTGGAAGGGAGATCGCGTCGCGGAGCTGGCCGTCGACGGCGACGTCGACCAGGCCCGGCTCGAGCAGATCGCCGCGGAGATCGCCGACCTGTGCCTCGTCGGCTGGGACACCGGCGGCGAGGCCTGGGAGCCCTAGAGCGCGGACGGGTGCCCGGCGGCCCCGGAGACGGGGCCGCCGGGCGTGTCGTCGGGTTACGGGTTCTGGCCCTGGTCGTCCCGGTTGTGGCCGAAGTCGAAGAGATCGAAGAGGTCCCCGATCGCCGGTGAGTTCGTCGGCACGTAGGGGTTGTCATGCGTGCTCACGGGGTTCGGCAGCCGGTCGAGGCTGCGGCTCGAGAGCGGGGACAGCCCCCAGTTGCGCTCGATGAACTTCAGGATCGAGACGTGGTCCGTGTACGTGTGGCTGATGTAGCCCGGCTTCGCGTACGGAGAGACGACGATCATCGGGACCCGGGTCCCGTCACCGAAGAACGAGACGGGCTGGATGTATCCGGAGTCGTAGTACCCGCCGCCCTCGTCGAACGTGATGAAGATGGCCGTGCTCTTCCAGAGGTCGTCGTTGTTCTGCACCTCTTCGACGGCGTGATTCACGAACGCCTCGAACGCGGGCAGCGCCGAGTAGCCGGGATGGCCGTCGTCGTCGCCCGGCTTGAGGAAGCTGACGGCCGGGAGCGTTCCGTCCGCGACTTCTGCGTCGAAGTCCTCGAGCCCGTGCTGCGTGTTCGCGCGCAGCGTCGGGTTCGTCATGATCGAGGTCGCGTACTGCATCGGGTCGCAGATCCCGCAGTAGTTCGGCCCCGGATTGCCGTTGTCGTAGCCCTCGCCGAAGTACCCCCACGAGATGTTGTGCGCCGAGAGCTCGTCGCCGATCGTGGGCAGCGAGCACTGCGGCGGGACCGTGAACGTCGACGTGTTCAGCGTGCCGTCCACGTTGTAGCCCGGGTTGTAGTTGTTGAGCAGGTAGTAGTGCCCCGGGGCGCACAGGTCGGCGACCTTGTACGGCAGCGTGTTCAGGAACTTGAACACGCCCGAGACGCCCGGCTGTGTGTGGTCCGCGCAGTCGGAGTAGCTCCCACCGTTCGTCGTCCCACTCTGGCCGTAGCCGTCCTGGGAGTAGAAGTTGTTCGAGCCCGCCTGGGCATTCGGGTTCTCGATCTCGCCGGCAGGAGGCGTCGTCGCGTTGCCGCTCGCGTCCTGGTAGAACGCTGCGTCACCGGTGCCGAGCATGATGTGGTTTGCGCCCGTGCCGCCCATGACGGCCTGGTGGTAGTTGTCGGACATCGAGTAGTGGCGTGCCAGGTACTGCAGCGTCGGCGCATCGCCGGCGGCCATGTTGAAGAAGCCCATCTCGTTCGCGCCCTGGAACGTCGACTGATCGGTGAAGGGGCTCGGGGGCGGCGCGCCGTTCGAGTCGCCCGCGGTCCCGTGCACCCACGTCCAGAGGTCGTTCTTCCCGCCGGCGACCTCCTGGTACATCTGGTAGAAGCGGTGGAGCGGGTCGCCGGTGAACGCACCGATGAACTCGCACGTTCCGAACGACGCGTACTCGCCGTGCGAGTCGTAGTACGGCACGTACTTCGTGATCTGGAACGGAGCGTTCATGAGGTTGACCGGGAAGCGGGCGTCAGGCGTGCCGGGATTCTGGCCGTCGCACGCCTTCGAGACGTACGTCGTGTTGGGCTGCGGCAACGTCGCGTACGTGCCGGTCCGCGTCGGGTTGATCTCGTAGCCGTCCGAGGCCGTGTCGCTCGCCGTGCTCTGGGCCGCCGCGCTCGCGTTCGGGCCGGGAGCTCCCGTTGCCGTGACGATGCCTTCCGAGAGCAGGTTCTTCACCGTCTGCCCATGCG
>JAFALP010000041.1 GCA_019234175.1 Actinomycetota bacterium
CGCCCGGCTCGGGCGCATCCCGTCGGCGGCCGCGGAGTACAGCGTCATCCGCACCTACCTCGACTGGATCGCGACGCTCCCGTGGGGCGTGACGACGACGGACGACCTCGACCTCACGCACGCGCGCGGCGTGCTCGACGAGGACCACTTCGACCTGGAGAAGGTGAAGGAGCGGATCGTCGAGCACCTGGCGGTCTCGAAGCTCCGAAAGGAGCCGTCGGGCCAGATCCTCTGCTTCGTCGGGCCGCCCGGTGTCGGCAAGACCTCGCTCGGACAGTCGATCGCCCGCTCGCTCGGACGGAAGTTCGCGCGCATCTCCGTCGGCGGAATCCGGGACGAGGCGGAGATCCGAGGCCACCGGCGCATGTACATCGGCGCCATGCCGGGGACGATCATCCGCGCGCTCCGCGACGCCGAGTCGACGAACCCGGTCGTGCTCATCGACGAGATCGACAAGATGGGCGCCGACGTCCGCGGCGACCCGGCGAGCGCGATGCTGGAGGTGCTCGACCCGGAGCAGAACACGACGTTCCGCGACCATTACCTCGACCTGCCGTTCGACCTGTCCAAGGTGCTCTTCATCTGCACCGCGAACACGGTCGACACGATCCCGTCGCCGCTGCTCGACCGCATGGACACGATCTCGCTGTCCGGCTACACCGAGGACGAGAAGCTCGGCATCGCCCTGCGCTTCCTCGTCCCGAAGCAGATCGAGGCGCACGGCCTCGCGCCGGAGCAGCTCGTCGTCCCCGAGGCGTCGCTGCGCCTCGTCGTCCGCGACTACACCCGGGAGGCCGGCGTCCGCGGGCTCGAGCGCCGGATCGCCGACCTGTGCCGCAAGGCGGCGCTCCTCGTCGCGCAGGGCGAGGAAGGCGCGATCGACGTGGACGAGGCGCGCGTGCGAGCGTGGCTCGGTCCCCGGCGCTTCGGCGGCGACACGGGGCGACGGACGTCGGAGCCCGGTGTCGCCACCGGCCTCGCGTACACGGCCGCGGGCGGCGACGTGCTCTTCGTCGAGGCCCAGGCGTATCCGGGCAAGGGGCGGCTGACGATCACCGGGCAGCTCGGCGAGGTGATGCAGGAGTCCGCGCAGGCGGCGCTGTCGTGGGTCCGCTCGCATGCAGACCGGCTCGGCCTCGAGGACGACTGGTTCGCGGGGCACGACGTGCACCTGCACGTCCCCGCCGGCGCGGTGCCGAAGGACGGGCCGTCCGCCGGGATCACGATGGCGACGGCGATCGCCTCCCTCGTCCGCGGCGACCCGGTGGCCGCCGACCTGGGCATGACGGGCGAGCTGACGCTCACCGGCCACGTGCTCCCGATCGGCGGCCTGCGCGAGAAGGTGCTGGCCGCCCAGCGGGCCGGTCTCCGGCGCGTCGCGCTGCCGCGGGAGAACGCCCCCGACCTCGAAGAGCTGCCGGAAGAGACGCAGCGCGAGCTCGACTTCGTCCTCGTCGACTCGATCGAAGAGGTGTTCGAGGTCGCGTTCCACCGCCTGGAGGATGACCCGCCGGCCCGGGCGTTGAACGCCGTAGGCGGGGTACGATCGATGTCGACCACGAAGGAAAGGAACGGCTGAACATGCCCAAGACGACGGACAAGGTCTCCGATGCGGCGGCGGCGGCGCGGCCGTACTTCGAGCGCGCGTTGAACGACGCGGAGCTGCGCGACAACGTGCGCAGCGCCTACGACTCCGCGCGCGCGATCTACGAGGAGCTCATCGGCAACCGTGGCGTTTCCGGCGTCGCGCGCCGCGTCGCAACCGACAAGGACATCCAGGACGAGTTGCGGTCGGCGATCAGCGACCTGCGCAGCGCCGCCGAGCGCGTGCGCGGCGAGGAGCCGCACAAGAGCCGCAATTCGGGCCTGCTCCTCGTCGGCCTGGTGCTGGCCGTGCTGTTCAACCCGCTGACGGGCCCGCAGATCCGCAAGTGGATCGCGGAGCGCGTCTTCGGCGAGACCGACGGCTTCACGTACCAGGGCGGCAACGGCTCGCAGAACTAGCGCGTCAGCGCCGGCAGAACGGACGATCCGAGAAGGACCGCGCCCGCCCTGGGCGCGGTCGAGCCGAGCACGGACGGCGTCCAGTCGGCACCGGTGTCGAGCTGCAGCGTCTGGACGTGCCGCCACGACCGCAGGTACGAGGTCGGGTCGACGGCGCCGTCGTAGCCGCGGTCGACGAGACCGATCGGGTGGATCTCGAAGTGCAGGTGGTACGGCGTGCCCTCGGCGTCGCCGCTGTCGCCGACGAAGCCAAGCACGTCGCCGGCGTTCACGATGGCGCCGTTCACCGCGAGCGGCGAGTACGCGGAGAGGTGCGCGTAGTAGAAGAGGTTGCCGCGGTCGTCCCGGAGCCAGAGCCGGCGGCCGCCGACCTTCTCCCAGCCCACGGAGAAGACGGTGCCGTGCGCCACGGCGAGCACGGGCGCGCCGAGCGGCGCGAAGATGTCGTCCCCGTGATGCCAGCCGCCGGAGACGTCCGACCGCGCGGCGCCGAAGGTGTCGCCGAACGAGGACGGGCCGTAGACCGGGAACGCATAGCCCTTCTCGCCGAGCGCCGGCTTCATCGTCGGCGGCACGCTCGGCAGCACCGAGCCCGGGGACGCGACGACGATCGTCGGGATCACCGCGAGCACGGCAAGCGACGAGGCCAGGCGCACTAGGAGCGGAGATGCTCGCGCGCGAACGCGCGGAAACGTGCCCGTGCCTCGTCGTCCGGGCCGATCGGCCCTTCCTCGCCGTACTTCGGGTCGGAGGCGACCTCCTCCGCGACCCTGCGCACCTCGGTGGTGAGCGCCGCCTTGTGGGCCGGGTCGCGCAGCAACGCGTCCACCCAGCTCTCCGATCCGTCATAGGCGGGGACGTCGTTGTCGAACAGGAGCTGCCCGAGGAGCAGGCCGACGCGGATGTACGCGAAGGTGCGGAACGCGAGCAGCCGGTGGGGCGACTCCACGAGCCGCGCGATGTCGGCGTTCTCGCGCTCGATCCTCTCGACGATGCCGCCGATCGGCTCGTCGACGAGCGGGATCCAGAGGTCGTCCAGCTCCGCCACGCCTGGATTATTGCCGTTTCCCGCGCGCGCGCCACGCGATCTGGGCGGCGGTGACGATGAGGACGACGGCAAAGAGCCTGCGGAGAAGCGCCTCGGGCACGCTTTGCGCCAGCTGGGCACCGCCCACGGCGGCCCCGGCGGCGGCGACGCCGATGACGGCAGCGCTGCGCCAGCGAACGTTCCCGTAGCGCTCCTGGCGCCATACGCCGACCACAACGGTGGGAATGATCGCGAGCAGGGACGTCGCCTCCGCGTGCAGCTGCGTGAGGCCGAGCCAGGTGAGCGTCGGGACGAAGAGGATGCCGCCGCCGACCCCGAAGAGGCCGGAGAGGATCCCCGCGACGAGCCCGAGGACGACGGCGAGGACATAGGTCACTTGACGAGGAGGTCGACGGCGATTCCGACGAGCAGCGCGGCGAAGGCGAACGACAGCGCGCGCGCGTTGACGCGCTGCTGCAGCGACGTCCCTCCGAGCGCGCCCGCCGCGGCCGGGATGCCGAGCAGGACGGCGTACTTCACCTGGACGTCGTGGTGGAAGACGTAGGCGCCGACGCCGGCAAGGGCCGTGATCCCGATGGCGGCCAGCGACGTCGCCGACGCCGGACGGATCTTCCAGCCGGCGACGAGGAGCAGGAGCGGGACGATGATGATTCCACCGCCCACGCCGAAGAGCGCGCTGAAGAACCCGGCCGCGAGGCCGATGAGGACCAGGCGCACCGCCCTATGCTACGGCGGTGCCCGCCGTGAATGCGCTGCTCGAGCGCCTCGCCGCCGAGCCGCAGGCGGCCGGGTTGTTCCTCGACTTCGACGGCGTGCTCGCACCCATCGTCGATCGTCCCGGCGATGCGGCCGCGCCGCCGGAGACGCGCGTGGAGCTCGAGCGCCTCGCGGATCGCTATGCGCTCGTCGCCGTCGTCTCGGGACGGAGCGGCGAGGACGTCGCGCTCCGCATCGGCGTCGAGCCCATCGTCGTGGTCGGCTCGCACGGGCTCGAGCTCGATCCCGCCGCCGAGGAGTGGCGCGACCGCGTCGAGGCGCTCGCACGTGCGGCCGGCTGGCCGGACACCGAGCGGAAGGGGCTGACGGTCTCGTTCCACTTCCGCACCGCGGAGGACGAGGAGACCGCGCGCGACACGCTCGAGCAGGTCGCCGACCAGGCACGGTCGGCGGGCCTCGTCGCCCGCTTCGGCCGCAAGCTCCTCGAAGTGCTCCCGCCGGTGGAGGCGAACAAGGGCACGGCCGTCCGCCGGCTGCTGACGGACGCGGGACTGCGGCGCGCACTCGTCGCCGGCGACGACGTGACCGACATCGATGCCTTCCGTGCGGTGGACGGCCTCGAGCTGGCCGTGCGCGTCGCCGTCGCGGCGGACGAGTCGCCTCCGGAACTACGCGAGGCGGCCGACGTCGTCGTCGGCAGCCCCGCCGAGTTCCTCGCGCTGCTGCGCTCGCTCTAGGCCTTGGAGACGCGCACCGCCGTGCCGTACGCGCAGATCTCCGTCCAGTTCGGGCCCATCTCCGAGGTGTCGAAGCGCATGGCGATGATCGCGTTCGCGCCCTTCGCCTCCGCCTCCTGCTGCATGCGCTCCATCACCGCGTGGCGGCTGTCGACGAGCGCCTTCGTCATGCCCTTCAGCTCGCCGCCGAGGATGGACTTCAACTGCGCGCCGATCTGCGAGCCGACGTTGCGCGAGCGGACGGTGAGGCCCATCACCTCGCCGTACACCTCGTCCACCCGGTAGCCGGGGATGTCGTTCATCGTCGTGACGATCATCGGTTCAACACCTCCCATGCGCGGCGCACGTCCGCCTCGGTCGTGCGCGCATTGCCGATTGCGAGCCTGAGCACGAAGCGGCCGTCCAGCCGCGTGTGCGAGAGAAAGATCTCACCGCTGCGGTTCGCGCGCTCGAGGATCGCCTCGTTCTCCTCGTCCGACCCGTCCCGCCGGAAGCAGACGAGCGAGAAGCGGAGCGGTGCCGCCAGCTCCCATTCCGGGTCCGCCTCGACCCAGTCGGCGAAGACGCGGGCGAGCCGGATGTGCTCGCGGTGCAGCGCGCGGAGCCCCTCCGCGCCGTAGCAGCGCAGGACCGCCCACAGCTTCAGCGACCGGAAGCGGCGGCCGAGCGCGGGGCCGTACTCGGACAGCGCGTATGCGTCCTCGGGCGTGCGCAGGTACTCGGGGATGAGCGAGAACGCCTCGCGGAACTCGTCCGGCCGCGACGTCCAGAGCAGCGAGCAGTCGACGGGCACGAGTAGCCATTTGTGCGGGTTGACCACGAGCGAGTCGGCGAGCTCGACGCCGTCCTGCGACCACCGCTCCTCCTCGAGGATCCACGACGAGCCGGCGTAGGCCGCGTCGACGTGCACCCAGGCTCCGGCCGCGTGTGCGCGCTCGGCGATCGCGCGCACGGGATCGACGGAGGCGAAGGACGTCGTGCCCACCGTCGGGACGACGACGGCGACGTCGTCCAGATCGTCGGGGACCCGCATGCGCAGCTCGCCGTCCGCCGGCTGCTTGCGCAGCTCCATGCCGAGCATGCGCGCCGCCTTCTCCACGGACGAGTGCGCGTGCTCGGAGCAGACGACGACGTTGCGGCCGGTGACGTGGCGCGCGGCGATGAGCGCGGCCATCGTCCCGGTCGACGCCGTGTCCTCGATGTGGCCGTGCCATCCGTCCGGCAGCCCGAGCAGCTGTCGCACCCAGTCGACGACGCGCAGCTCGAGCTCCGTCGACGCCGGCGACGCGCGCCAGTTGAGCGCGACCTGCTGCATGGTCGCCGCGAGGAGCTCGGCGAGGATCCCCGGCTCCGACGCGGTGACGGCGAAGTACGCGAAGAAGCGCGGGTGCTGCCAGTTCGTCAGCGCCGGGACGATGAGCTCGTCGAGGTCGTCGAGGACGTTCGCGAACGGCTCGGCCCGTTCCGGCGCGCAGGCGGGGAGCTTCGCCGTGAGGTCGCCGGGCGCGACCTGCGCGAGCACGGGCAAGCCGGAGATGCGGTCGAGATAGTCCGCCGCCCAGTCGACGGCGGCGTGGCCGTCCTCGCGGAACGTCACCGGCGCGGGCGCCTTCGGCGCAGCTTCCGGAACTCGGTCCACGACCGCGTGTTGAGCAGATCGTCCTTCGTCAACCACCCGCGGCGCGCCTGGCTGACCGCGAGCTCGACGTAGTTCTGCGCGCGAATCCGATGCGCGTCCGAGTTGACGACGAGCTTCAGCCCCGCCTCCTTCGCCGCACGCGCGTGCACGTCGTTGAGGTCGAGCCGGTCCGGCTGGCCGTTGATCTCGAGGACGACGCCCGTGTCCAACGCCTTCTCGATCACGCGCTCGACGTCCACGTCACGCGGGCCGCGCTTGCCGATCCGGCGGCCGGTCAGGTGACCGATGCAGTCGACGTAGGGGTTGTCCATCGCCTCGAGCACGCGCTCGGTCGGCCGGGTGTGCGGCGCCTGGTGGACGGACGCAACCACCCAGTCGAGCTTCGCGAGCTCGTCCTCGGGCACGTCCACGTCGCCGTTCGAGCGGATGTTCGCCTCGACGCCGGCGAGGATGTGCATCTGCGGGAAGCGCTCGCGGACGTGCTCGATCTCGTCGAGCTGCGCGAGCATGCGGCCGTCGCGCAGGTAGTGCGAATGGTCGGTGATCGCGTAGTACTCGTAGCCGCGCGCGGCGGCGGCCTCGACCATCTCCTCGAGCGAGTTCTTGCCGTCGGACGACCAGCTCGTGTGCGTGTGCAGGTCGCCGCGCACGTCGCCGAGCTGCACGAGCCGCGGCAGCTCGCCTCGGCGCGCCGCCTCCAACTCGCCGTGGTTCTCGCGCAGCTCCGGCGGGATGGGCTCATACCCGAGGTGCTCGTACAGCGCGTCCTCGTCCTCGGTCGCGAACACGTCGCCCGTCTCGACCGTCGTGATCCCGTACTCGGAGATGGAGAGCCCGCGCTTCACCGCCGCCTCGCGCATGGCGACGTTGTGGTCCTTCGACCCGGTGAAGTGCTGGAGCAGGTTGCCGAACGACTCCGGCGGGACGACGCGGAGGTCGAAGCGGAGGCCCTGGCGCGAGACGACGGTCGCCTTCGTATCGCCGTGCGCCGCGATCTCGACCACCCACGGCAGCTGCGTGAAGTACGCCGTCAGCTCGGCCGGCTCCGTCGCGGTGGCGATGATGTCGAGATCGCGGAACGTCTCCTTGCGGCGGCGTACCGAGCCGGCTTCGGAGACCGCAACGGCGGCGGGATGCTCTCGCAGCTCGAGCACCGCCGCCAGCACCGCGGGAAGCCCGTCGCCGAGCAGCTTGCGCCCGGTGTCCGGGTTCTCCTCCTGGAAGGCGAGCGCCTTCAGGATCTTCTCCTCGCTGCGCGGCCCCAGCCCGGTGAGCGTGCGCAGCCGCTCCGCCTCGGCCGCCTCCTTCAGGCCCGCGAGCGTCGTGATCCCGAGCTCGTGCCAGATGCGCGCCGCCGTCTTCGGGCCGAGCCCGGGCAGGTGCATGAACGCGACCACGTCGGGCGGGACGAGCGCGCGCCGCTTGGCGAGCGCGTCGATGTCGCCCGTCTCGACGATCTGCACGATCTTCTCCTCGATCGTCTTGCCGATGCCCTGCAGCTCCTTCGCCTTCCCCGCGAGCGCAAGCTGTGCGACCGACGCGGACGTCTCGCGCATCCGCGTGGCGGCGCGGCGGTAGGCGAGCACGCGGAACGACTCCGCGCCTTCCAGCTCGAGGAGGTCTGCGAGCAGGTCGAAGTGGTCGGCGACCTCGGCATTGCCTGGCAGCGCGGCCATGGACCGATCATATGTAGCCTCAGGCAGCGTGCCGAGAGCCACGATCTGCCTGCCCACGTACAACGAGCGGGCGAACATCGAGCCGATGATCCGCGCCCTCGAACCGCTCGACGTGCACGTCCTCGTCATCGACGACAACTCGCCGGACGGGACCGGGGACATCGCCGACCGGCTCGCCGCCGAGAACGCGTTCGTCTCGGTCCTGCACCGCGAGAAGAAGGAAGGGCTCGGGCCCGCGTACGTCGCCGGCTTCCACCAGGCGCTCGCGGACGGAGCCGACTTCGTCCTCGAGATGGACTGCGACTTCTCCCACGATCCTGCCGACGTGCCGCGGCTCATCGCGGCGTGCGGCGAAGGCGCCGACCTCGCGCTCGGCTCGCGGTACGTGCCCGGCGGCGGGACGGTCGACTGGGGCCGCGGCCGGCGATTCGTCTCCACCGCTGGGTCGTGGTACGCGCGCGCACTGCTCGGCGTCTCTGTGCGCGACCTCACCGGCGGGTTCAAGTGCTACCGACGCCGCGTGCTCGAGTCGATCGACCTCGACGCGATCCGCTCGAAGGGCTACGCGTTCCAGATCGAGACTACGTACCGCGCCATCCGGCTCGGGTTCTCCGTCGTCGAGGTGCCGATCGTGTTCAGCGACCGCACCGAGGGCACCTCGAAGATGAGCCGCGCGATCGTGCTCGAAGCCGTGACCCGCGTCCCGGCGCTACGGTTCGCGGCGATGGCGGGTCGGATCTGATGCGCGAGGTCGACGACCGCACGTTCGACGAGGCGATCGCCGGCGGCCCGGTGCTCGTCGACTTCTGGGCGCCGTGGTGCCGGCCGTGCAAGGCG
>JAFALP010000309.1 GCA_019234175.1 Actinomycetota bacterium
CCGGGGCAGGCGACGCGCTCGAGCTCGTCCAGCCGCGCGCGCGGACCGGGAATCGCCTCCCAGACGTCCTGGATCGTCACGTTGCCGGGGCCGCCGCGCATGGGGCCGCTGTAGAGGACGACCGCGGGCTTGTCGATGCGCGCAAGCGCCATCAACGCTGCGGGCACCGTCTTGTCGCAGCCGACGATGCAGACGAGCGCGTCGAAGTCGTGCGCGGCCGCCATCAGCTCGATCGAGTCGGCGATCACCTCGCGCGAGACGAGCGACGCGCGCATGCCCGGCGTGCCCTGCGACTGGTTGTCGGAGACGGCGATGGTGTTGAAGACGAGCCCGACGCCGCCGGCCGCCTCGACGCCCGCGGCCGCCGCCTCGGCGAGCTCGCGCTGGTTGAGGTTGCACGGCATCGTCCCGGTCCACGTGGACGCGATGCCGACGATCGGCCCGGCGAGCCGCGCGGGGTCGATGCCCATCGCGCGGAAATGCGCGCGGGCCGGCGCGCGCGCCGCCCCGCTTACCAGGTCGTCATGCACTCGTCGCGTCGATCGCGGCGAGCGCGAGCCGCTCGTCCTCGGCACCGGGAAGGCCGCTAACGCCGACCGCGCCGACGCGCGTGTCGCCCTCGAAGACCGCGACCCCGCCGAGGAAGAACGTGAAGAACGGGTCGAAGCTCGCGCGCTCGACCCCGTCGTCGCGCACCTTGTCCGCCAGCTCGCGCGTCGAGCGTGCGTCGCTTCGCGCGGCGGTGTACGCCTTGCGCTGGGCGTTCAGGCGCGTGTCGGGCGCGGCGCCGTCCATCGTCGCGGCGGCGACGAGCTCGCCGTGGGAGTCGGCCACGTAGACGGACAACGGCGCGGGCGCCGCCGCGATCACGTGCTCGAGGATTCTGCGGGCGCGATCGAGCCTCATGGGCGCATTTTCACCTAATCGGAAGGACACTAGGATGGGGCGGGCATTGAGCGCGACCGCGCCCTCCCTCGTCATCCGGGGCACGCCGTACCCGGTTCTCCTGCCGAAGCTCCGCGATCCGCGGCTGCATCTCGCCGCGACCATCACCTCGCTGCAGGTGATCGGCCAGGCCGGCTTCCACTTCGAGGTCTCGATCGCCCAGATCCTCCTGTCGCTCGCGACGTGCGCGCTGCTCGAGGTGGCGATCGCGTTCTGGAGCCAGCGCGTCATCCTCTGGCCGGCGAGCGCGATGCTCACCGGCAACGGCGTCGCCTTCGTGCTGCGCGTGCCGGGGACGGCGCACGGCGACTGGTGGAGCCTGCGCGGCTGGTGGATCTTCGTCGGCACCGCCGCCGTGTCGCTGCTCTCGAAGCACGTCATCCGCTGGCGCGGGGAGCACATCTTCAACCCGTCCAATATCGGCCTCGTCCTCTGCTTCCTCGTCCTCGGGCGCGGCCGTGCGGCGCCGCTCGACTTCTGGTGGGGGCCGATGTCCGGCTGGCTCGCGGCCGCCCTCGTCATCATCGTCACCGGCGGGTTCGCGATCCTCTACCGCCTGCACCTGCTGCGCGTCGCGCTCGGCTTCTGGGTCGCGTTCACGGCCGGGATCGGGATCCTCGCGCTCGCGGGCCACTCGATGACCGCGCGCTGGCATCTCGGGCCGATCCACGGGCTCAACTTCTGGTGGATCCTCGTCACCTCGCCCGAGGTGCTCGTGTTCCTCTTCTTCATGATCACCGACCCGAAGACGGCGCCGCGGTCGCCGACGGGCCGCATCGCGTACGCGGTCGCGCTCGGGCTGCTCGCCTCCGTGCTGATCGCGCCGACGACGACGGAGTTCGCCGCCAAGGTGGCGTTGCTCGGATCCCTCGCGATCGTGTGCGCGGCGCTGCCCGTGCTCCGGCTCGTCCGCATCCCGGTGAGCCGGCAGCGTCTGGTGGTGGCCGTCCCGGTCGTCGCGGGGGCGACGGCGGCCGCGATCGTGCTCGCGAACGCCTCCGCCGGCACGGCCGCGTATCGCCCGCTCCCGTCCGGCGCGCTTCCGCCGATCGCGATCCTGCCGTCGCAGGGCGTGCAGACGCAGCTGGACCGTCACACGGCGGAGCTGATCGCGCACGACCTGCTGGCGGTCGAGCCGGCGTCGACGAACGACCGCCTGCGCATCTGGCTCGTCCAAGGCTACGGCCAGGGGCCGCCGACGGCGACGGCGCAACTCGCAGACGTGACGTACCACCTCCACCAGACCGCCGACGGCCGCTGGGCGCTGCCGCAGGCTCCCACGCAGGTCGCGGCCGCACCCGTGAGCACGGCGCTGCAAGGCGTGCACCTCGCGAACGTCGCGTCGTCCGTCGGGCTCGACTTCCGACAGGGCTCGTTCCGGTACGGCGTCTCGAACGAGACGCAGGCGATGATGGGCGGCGGCGTCTGCTGGCTCGATTACAACGGCGACGGCTGGGAGGACCTCTACGCCGTCAACTCGTACGCGAGCGCGGACGAGGCGGAGTGGGCGGCGCACGGCGGCCTCCCCCGCTCGCAGCTGTTCGAGAACGTGCACGGGACCTTCCGCAACGTCACCGCCGCGACGCACACGGGGCTGCAGGTGCAGGGGAACGGCTGCGTCGCCGCCGACCTGACCGGCAACGGACGTCCCGACATCGTCGTGACGACGACGCGCGGCGTCGACGTCCTCTGGAACGACGGGAACGGACGGTTCACGAGGTCGGTCCTCTGGCCGACCGGCTGGTACGCCGGCGCGGCGGTGGCCGACGTGAACGGGGACGGCCGCCCCGACCTGTTCGTCGCCGGGTACTCCGACCCGAGCGAGCCGGTGCAGGGATCGCTCGCCGGATTCCCGACGAACGTCGAGGGCGTGCGGGACCTCCTCTTCCTGAACGAGGGCGGCAGGCGCTTCCGCGAGGTCGGCGCGCAGGCCGGCCTCGAGTCGGCCGAGTTCCGGCACGGGCTCGGGGCGGAGTTCGTGGACGCGAACCACGACGGCCGGCCCGACCTCTACGTCGCGAACGACGAGGATCCGAACGACCTGTACGTGAACGTCCCGTGGCCGGGCGGCGCGAAGGCGGATCCCGAGCACCTCGGCTTCCGCTTCGAGGAGCGCGCGTCCGCATCCGGCGTCGACAACGCGTTCGCCGGCATGGGCATCGCCGGCAGCACGACGTCGAACGGCAGCGTCGGGCTCTTCGTGACGAACTCGCGCGGCGAGCCTTCGGCAGCGTTCGACGAGTCCGGCGGAAGGTTCAGGAACGCGCGGCCGCAGTTCGACCCCGCGCTCGGCTCGACGTTCGCCGGCTGGGGCGTGTCGTGGGTCGACCTCGCCAACTCCGGCCGGCCCGACCTCGTGCTCGCCGCGGGCGCGATCCCGGTGACCAAGCTCCGCGCCGACGCGGAGGACGTCCGCGTGCTGGCGCCCGCGGGAAGCGGGTACGGCGTGTCGAACGTGCTCGCGCCGACGCGCCTGAACGGCCGCGGGCTCGCGGCGGCGGACGTCGACAACGACGGGCGCATGGACGTCGCCATCAACACCATCGGCGGCAGGCTCGTCCTCCTCAGGCCGCGCGGACCGTCCGGCAACTGGGTCGACGTCTCGCTGTCGCGGTTCGTGCCCGGCGCCACCGTCACCCTCTCCGCCGGCGGCCGCGGCGAGGC